>CAZIYW010000055.1:0-35748 GCA_964543525.1 uncultured Fibrobacterota bacterium
TAAACAAAAAATTGTTGAAGATAGTGTAGTGTATAAAAGTACTTTTGAATTCAGGCTTATAGATTTAGCAGGTGGGCAATCCCTTTGCTTCGCACTCGTCACATACCTTATCAACATCCATGTAATCACCACAGTTAGTATCGCACTTCATTTCCGGCTGATAGGAATTTTCTTTACTTGAATTAAAATAACTCCCCAATCTGGAAGTATCAATAAAAATATACAAACGGGAGTATTATACAGCAAGGGTTAAGAGTTGGGACTTGTTCTTTGGCTTTAAAAAGACAAATAGGCTGCAAGAATCGGTAAAAATTGTTGTTTTGGGTATAGTGGTTTTCCGGCTTTTTAACGACTAAGCGCAAACACTATCGAAAAAAGTATAATTATATTGACGGCATAGCGTAATAATTAAGTATCGACGTAGAGCCAAATAACCCCGCACGATTACTGAAACAGGGATAATGGTTATGGTTCTTTGTATCAACCGGTAATATAGTAAAAGAGTAATGTGAAGTACCTAATGAAATAATACCGCAAGATGCCATTTTCTCAGGTGCCTTCTGTTTTTACTTGTCTCTATGTAATTCGAGAATGTATGATTAGAGTTGTACATAAAGCGGCAACACTATATTTTTTGATTCAATAGGGTCAGAAATTAGATAGAAATTGGTATGAATAAGCAGACATCATCAGACATTGAATATCCGTTTCAGGAGTTTCAACCGGTAAAATGGATTCCTCCCGGAGTATCCGGGAAGGGAGCTGACCGCGCCATTTTTTCCATAAAGCGAGATCACGGTGCAAAGGGTTGTTTCAAGTTACATAACCCCAACGATGAAATTAATGATCATCGAGTCTTTATGGAAAAGGTGATTATTGAGTATCAGATTGGGGGGAGTACTCACAATTTGTTTACGGTGGGTGATTTTTTCGAGGTTGACTATTCCTTTGATGAAAAAGGCGAAGGCAATATCATGGGTGATATTGCGGAGCGGATATCCCGTCGCATTACCAAGTATTTCCTGAAACATTTTTCCCGTCATGGAAAAACGGGCGGCATTTTTGATCAGCGGTTTAATCCGGCGGAACGGAATAATTTTATCGTAACCCATACCGACAAGTATGTTCTGAAAATACAGAATTATCCGAATCTCGTGCTGTTAAAAAAAACCGGTTTCGGCAAATACGGTTATGAAAATATTAAGGAACTGGACGGGCTTTTTGATTACCGGTACAAGGGAAAACGACACATTCTCGTTCTGGAAAGTAAGCTTGAAAAGGTTAATATTAACGGCATTACGCTGCTGAATAATCTGTTTCTTCCCCTGAAGCAGCTTTTTCCTGATGCTACCTTTACCTATGTACTCTTTACCGATAAGGATTCTATTTACCGGAAGAGAAACAGGCAGCGATTGAGGAAAATAAAACAGCACCCGCTGAAAATTTATCACGAATTAAAAAAATATGATATCGGTGTGCTCTACTTTACTTTCAACGAAAGTCGTGATGACTTTGAGAAAATGAAAAATCACCTCATTACCCAGTATCGCTCAGTGGTTCGTCTTGATGTGCAGCTCTATGGAAAAATGGTTCTCTCCGATAGAAAAATAGTTTTGTTTGACGGGGGCGAAACCCCGCGAATTAAGCTGATCAAAGATCACAAACACGGTATGTGGCGGGAAGTGAAACTCCGTCATAAATTGAAAAAAGTATAAGAATATTCATGGCCGGGTGCGCACTCCCGATGTGTCTTCCCTGTATTTTTCTCATTTCAAACCAGCCTTATGATTGAACAGTGTAGAGTACGGCACCTTTTTCTTACTGTGGTAATACGAAAGCACGGTATTCAGAATCTTTTTTTGAACCGGACAGAAACTGAAATCGAGAATATAGGCGTTAATGCCCGTTTCTGCGATTTTATCCCTGCGGTGGGTAAGGCAGAGAGGTTTCTCCCCGATAAGGTAGAAGAGATCGTCCCGGATCCGGGTAAAAAAACCACACTGTTTTTTATCGGTTATAAAGGTATGAGATGATAAAGATGGTTGCATTCGCGAAATAAATAGCGGGACATACGCAAAAAGGGTTATGCAGCTGTCAGATCCGTTTGTTGCCTTTATATTCAGTATATCATCCTCAGGGGAATGGAAGAAGGTGTAAAATCCATTCAGCCTTATACTGTTCTGAGTCGCCTTATTCAGGCAGCCTATTTGTGTATCCGCATGTAATTCATCCCCGGAGGAAAAAAGATATTTCTGGCTTAGGTGACTGCAAATCCATGAATGAATTCCTTTTTCATGGAGGTCGGCGATTGTTTTTCTCCAGAACGGTATTTCCGTTTGGCAAATAAAAGGAGGCAGTGCAAGTATTAGTTTCGCCGCCCACCTTTTTAAAATGCGATGGCAGGTGTCACTGTTTTGCAGAATCTCTCTGGTACAATTCAATATGATTCCATCACACAGGACTGAAGCCAGATGAAACAACCACTCCGGGTTATCAAATCTCAGATAGAGAGAGTGTTTTTTATACGATTTTACCTTTGGAGGAGCTTTACAGAATTGACGAATTATACGCTGATTGGACGGTAATTCACGGTTGAATTTTACCGGTCTGGTGTCAACAGTAATTTTTGACCATTTTCTTGTCTTTGAAAAATCCTTTTTCAGAAGAAATCCGGGTGCTCCTTTAACGACGTTTTCCGGGTTTTCCAGAAATACTCTAACCCTGTTTTTATGCCGCCGGATATCCCGGACCTTTTTATAACATCCCTCCTGATTTTCTTTGAAAGCCAGTCTGATTTTATCGCCTGCACTAATTTTTTCATCTGTTTTAAATTCAATATATGAAGCGTGAACTCCGGTGACAGGTCCCAGAGGAATACCTGTTCCCGGTTGTGAAGATTCATCAATAATATTCTCACCGGATCGGGCGGAGAAAAATGCCTGTGTTTTTTGTCGTCCGAAATCAGAATGCAGTTTCTCTTTGGCATCCGGAATGGTATCTGGATCATTAATTGCATTTCTGTAGGCAGAGACTACCCGATATACGTATTCGGCACTTTTCATTCGTCCTTCAATTTTAAGGCTGGCAATGCCGAGTTGTATAAAATCGGGAATAAGGTCGATGGCACATAAATCTTTGGGAGAAAAAAAGAATCCGGATTTATTGTCTGAAATGAATTTTCGTCTGCAAACCTGGGTGCAGTATCCCCGGTTGCCGCTGTTGCCGCCGAGGTAGCTTGATGCGAGACAGAGACCCGAGATTGAGAAACATAATGCGCCGTGTATAAAAAGCTCAAGCTCTATATCCGTTGTTTTTTTTATTGCCATAATCTCGGACAAAGTACATTCCCGCGAGAGGATCACCCTTTTAAATCCAAACGATTCACAGAACTTTACCCCGAGACTGTTATGGATAACCATCTGGGTGCTGGCATGAAGAGCAAGCTTCGGAAAGTGGGTATGCACAATACCGGCCACTCCCCAATCGTGAAGAATAACGGCGTCAATCCCGATCTGCTCGAGCTGGTAGAGGAGATCAACAACCTGTCTCAGTTCATTCTGTTTCACGAGAGTATTGAGGGCACAGTAGATTTTTACCTTGTTCTTGTGTGCATAGGGGACCAGATAGGAGAGTGTCCTTGACGTGAAATTGGCGGCGCGCTGTCGCGCATTGAAGCTCTTCAGTCCAAGGTAGATGGCATCGGCACCGGCTTCAATAGCCGCATGAAAGCTTTCGGGTGAGCCTGCCGGTGCAAGTAATTCCGGTTTACACATATTGTTGTTTCCACCTGAATTGTATGTATTTTATTATGGAACCGTTGTGCCGGAGATTATGTGTTTCACGGTAAAATATAAGTCATTACGAACGAAAACATATCCATGACAAAAATTCCCTTACGACTCGTGCTTTTTCTATTGAAACTGGCTATGCTCTTTATCCCGAAACAGAAGTATAAGCAAAAGGTGCAATCTATTCAGAGTATGGATGAAAAAAACCGGGATGCGGACCTTTCCGGATGGGAATATCAAAAAATCAGTGCAACCGATAATACGTACGAGCACCGCTTTTACCGATACCCTGCGGCAAGCCCCGATGCGCCGGTGATACTGTTACTGCACGGGCTCAATTTTGACGGACGCACCTTTATCAATATGAAACCTCTTGCGGCCCGGTATCGATTACTTGCATATGATTTCCCTGAGGAAAGCGACCGTTATACCGGTAAACTCGATGATTTTATCGATCTGATTGATGATTTTCTTACGCGGATGGGTATTAAAACCTGTTACCTTGTCGGGGTGTCATTCGGCGGTATTATTGCACTTCGGTTTGCTGCTTTACAAAAAGGCAAAAGGGTGAAAAAAGTCGTCTGTATTTCCACCCCGCTCACAGGATATACTCGCCGTGAAATAAAAAGAACAACACTGTTGGGTACCTGGCTGCAGAAACAGGCTGATTATCAGGTGTACTGGTTGATGGAAAAAATGATTTCCCGTTTTGAAAAAAAATTTCCTCAACACCTTCGTGAGCGGCTTGCCGGTATGCTTCGCATAAAAAAAAATGCCTTTTATCGTCAGGTCTTTTCATCCCTGCAAGGTTTCTCCGGGGTAGCCGATGTTAAAAAAATAGAACAGGAGATGCTGGTAATTTACGGCTCGAAAGATACACTGTTTATTCCGGAGGAGGAGATTGGAAAATTCCGTGCTCTCCTGCCCCGATTGCAGTGTCACTGTATCGAAAACGGAACTCACGCCATGGCCTTTCTGCAGGGTGAAATAATTGCCGAACATATTGCACGGTTTTTTCTGCATTCATAACGGTAACGTAAGATAAAAAGGCACGTTTGGAAATGGAAACCGAACGTGCCTTTTTTATTGTCATGGCAAAAACCTTTTTCGGCGGTTAATAGCGGTAATGCTCCGATTTGTAAGGCCCTTCCACAGGATAGCCGATATAATCTGCCTGCTTCTGAGTCATCTTTGTCAGATGAGCATCAAACTTTGCTAGGTGAAGGCGTGCAACCTCTTCATCGAGCTTCTTGGGGAGCCGGTAAACACCGATTTCGTATTTGCCCCTGTTTTTCCAGAGGTCCATCTGAGCCAGAGCCTGATTGGTGAAAGAGTTGGACATAACAAATGAGGGATGCCCCGTTGCACAGCCGAGGTTAACCAGACGGCCTTCAGCAAGGATGAAAATCGAATGACCATCCGGAAACGTATATTTGTCAACCTGCGGTTTGATAGTGACTTTTTGAATACCTTCGAGTTTGTTCAGTGCATTGACCTGTATTTCATTGTCGAAATGGCCGATGTTGCATACTATAGCCTGATCCTTCATTTTCTGCATATGGTCAACCGTGATAACCTCACAGTTACCGGTACAGGTCACATAAATATCGGCCAGACCAAGAGTATCCTCCACAGTCTTTACTTCGTATCCCTCCATTGAGGCCTGTAATGCACATATCGGGTCAATTTCTGTAATAATCACCCGGGCACCGAAACCACGAAGCGATTGTGCTGAGCCTTTTCCAACATCACCATAACCGCAGACCACCGCTACCTTTCCGGCAATCATAACGTCAGTGGCGCGTTTAATGCCGTCAGCCAGAGATTCCCTGCAGCCGTACAAATTATCGAACTTTGATTTTGTCACTGAATCGTTGACATTAAATGCCGGAAAGAGAAGTTTTCCTCGCTCCATCATCTGATACAAACGGTGCACTCCTGTAGTAGTTTCTTCCGATGCTCCACAGATATCTTTTGCCATGGTGTGCCAGAAGTTGTTATCCCTGGCATATACCTCTTTAAGAAGGTTTTTAATGACCTGTTCTTCATACACCTCTGTGGGTTGATGCACCCATTCGTCTCCTTCCTCGAACTCATATCCTTTATGTACCAACAGGGTTGCATCACCACCGTCGTCGACAATTAAATTGGTACTCTTACCATTGGGGAAGGTTAGTGCTTTCAGGGTGCATTTCCAGTAGTCTTCGAGGGTCTCACCTTTCCATGCGAATACCGGTGTGCCGGTTTGTGCGATTGCCGCCGCCGCATGGTCCTGGGTGGAGAATATATTGCAGGAGGCCCAGCGAACATCCGCGCCTAATGCCTTTAAAGTCTCTATAAGCACTGCTGTTTGAATGGTCATATGGAGTGAACCGGTAATGCGTGCTCCCTCTAAAGGTTTATCCGGTGCGTATTTTTCACGAACAGCCATGAGACCCGGCATTTCATGCTCGGCAATATCCATTTCCATGCGGCCGAATTCAGCCAGGTTAATATCGGCAACTGCATAGGGAATATCTGTAAAAGTCTCAACTTTCGGGGCCATAAAAAAGTCTCCTTATCTTAGTAATGGTATTTAAAATTTTTCTGTTTTCTGATTCAGAATTAATGCTACTTCAGCAACGGCAAGTAAAAATACTCCATTCCATCGTAAAAAGCCAGGAACTAACAGTAGCTGATTGATTTAATCAGTTCCTGTTAACATTTGACAAATCATCCTCTTCCTTTTCCTTATCCTCGTCCTCGAATTTCCCAAAACAGTTTTATTTTCGAGGATGAGGAGGAGAAAGATTAAAAAAAATCATCTACATTATTTAACAAGAACTAAATACTGAAAAAAAGTGAGGTAATCGGACCACCGGGAGAATTTCGACTTTAAAAGTAACCGTTTTAACAGCAGGTAAATAATGCGGAGAGTATCAGAGTGTGTGATGGTGAGAATTAAAGTGATAGTATGTTATAACTTATTGATATTAAAGACGTAACTTCGAAATGATTGTGCCGAATTTATTTAAATATCTTTTCAATACTTTTACCTTGATAACATAATCTTTCAATAAATTTATAAAATATTAAACTTTTTATTTTTTTTAGCGACTATTGAGTATAAATTGATATTATTTAATATCATTAAGTTTTTATGGAGTTAATTCAAAGAGTATTCGTACCTGTTTTTATTGGAGCTATCTTTTCAATCCCTATTTAGTTTGGGGATTGGTACAGAGAAAAAGGTGTTTACTTAAAAAGTTTTTTTTTGCTTTTTTACCTGATTAAGTGATATTTTTATTATCAGGCAAATTTGGGAGAGGAAAAATTCACGTACAGTTGAAAATCTTTTTTCTATAATTATAAAATAGTGTTTGTTACGAGAATTTATATTACATTATAATAACAATCACCAAATTCCTATTGCGAAATAATAAATTGTTTTCCCTACATAGGATTAAACAGGCAAGGGGGGAGATTATGTTTAACCTATCTTTAAAAATGCGAAAGAGTACCTTTCGTAAAAGTCTTTTATTATCAATATTCACCAGTATTTTCTTTTTTGGTACATCGGTATATGCAGAGTTGGAAGAAGCCTGCGAGGTGTTTTATCACGGGGACGCAAATCATCTCAAGGATTCAACTGTCGAAGTGCCGGAGCAGTCTGTAGCACTGTCATCCAAGGTTGTCGTGGTACCACCCGATGATGAGGTGATAAAAATCGGGAGTGCGCCGTCGATTTTCTTTGTTATCGATCATTCCGGCAGTATGACAAACAATCCCGGAAACGATCGAATGGGTCAACGTTTTAGTGTGACTAATGCAATTATTGATACCCTGTTCAGTCTTTTTGACAGTGCAGAAGTCGGTGTTTGTGTC
Organism: uncultured Fibrobacterota bacterium; assembly: GCA_964543525.1. GTDB lineage: Bacteria > Fibrobacterota > Chitinivibrionia > Chitinivibrionales > JANQEN01 > CBDVBE01. The sequence continues at coordinate 7,653 of CAZIYW010000055.1, forward strand.
TTCAGACAGCATATGTATTTTGATCCGGCTGATGATCCTCGTTTTGCGCAGGCGCCTGGATATGACACGGGGGCGTATATACCCTTGCTCAAGCTGGATTCATCGTACGCACCGAGTGGAGAATGGGGGTATCAGATTTTACACAATTACTTAGAAACGGATACAGTTGGTACCGGGTCCGGTGCTTATGTGGATTTAAAGTATACGCCTTCAAATCTTTCAATGACCGGTCATACGAATATTAATGCCGGTTTCGCAGCGGCGAAACATGCCATGAAATCTGCAAAGTACACTAAAAATCGTCAGTTTGTAATATTTCTGTCAGATGGAGAAGCAACTTATCCAGACGATGAGACAAAGTTTCTTAAAGATGTAGAGGAAGACATACCCACAACGTTTACAATTTATTTTACCGATGACAATCAGGTGCCGTGGCAGATTGATTCGCTCACCAAAGTAATTAAAGGCAACGGCTATTCAGTCATGAACGACAGTACCAAGTATTTTACCATCGACCTGGTACAGCAGGATTTAATGCAGTTCTTCGAAGATAATATACTCGATGTTATAATCGGTCAGGTGCTGTCAACCCCGCTGGATATTACTGTAAACGGTTCCAGTGTGAGTAATTTTACCAACAATTCCTTTACTTTTGATGATCTGTTCCCACTCACCGGAGCCAAGACCACGTTTGATTACAATATAAATTACACAATTGCTAAAGATTCAATAATATTTGATGATAATCAGAATCCGGTTGATACCATCCAGATACAGAAGGATTCAACCTCAAAGGGTAAATTTTATATTAATGTTGTAGACGGCGCCAGCCTTCCCACGCACTACCCCAAACCGTTTTCTCTCTACTGCTGGCAGCGCGGTCTGGAGTTCTATAACGGCAGTACCAAGCTCAACTATGCCGATGAGACCATGAATGACCTGAAAGTACGTTTTGACTTCGAGGAGGGCGATTCCACGGACTACAGCTATTCCACAATTGAAGTCGACCTTACAACCACCGAAGGGAACAAGCAGGATAAGGAGACCGTGACCCTGTCAAAGAGCAATGACTACTGGATAAAAGATTTCATTCAGGAGATTATTGAAGACAGTAAGGACCCGAAGCCCGATGACGGGAAGCTGCAGCACTATGCCTTTGATTCCCTGGTGGCGACCTTCCGGAACAAGGAATCCCCTAAGCTGCCGCTTGATACGGTACGTCACGCCATACCGTTCAGACTCAAAGGCTTCATCCAGTCCGAGGCGGCCTACTACTACGACCGTAATGCAGACGGCTACGTTGACAGTATTGTGGTAAATATCCAGACCGACCTGGATGACGGGCTTACCAAGGAGCATCTTGATGAGATAATGGAAGAGGAGCTGCTGACCCTGCCGTCGTTCAGAGGATTTTCCATAAACAGCTACCGGGTACTGAGCGATGAGAGCTTTGCCCTGCGGGTGACTGAGGATAACAGTCATGACCCGGTGACCTATATCCGCTCCGATGACAGTATCAAGGTAGACCAGAAGATATTGTCCATTGGCGGCTGGGTGGAAGCTGCGACTATCCCGATTTACGATAAAGTTGCCCCTATTCTGATGAAAGGCAGCAAGACCTTTGATGGAAACGGTTATCCGACCCCGCTTCTGGTCGATTTCCAGGATACGATAGCCGATACGCTGTTTGTTGATTTTTCGGAGCCGGTAAAGGATATCAGCCATGATGTTCCGTTCTATTTTCTGGCAATTGACGGTAACGTGGAATATACCGCGGATCTGGTTCAGCAGGACCTGAATTCGACACGGGCGAAATTCACCGTTACAGATATAAACGGGAATACGGTTACCAATTTTCATACGGGAGATTCGGTGTGGATACACGAGAAAGACCGTGTTTTTGATATCTGTAAGGATGAGAACGGCGCCACGGCCAACAATCCTCAGAACAATAAGGACAACAAGAAACGGATGTTGACGGTGACCTTTGTTGCGATAGACCTTAAGCTTGATCCGATATCAATAACGCCGCTGAATTTGAGCGATATTAATAACGAATCGGTGGAGATACCCGATACGTTAATCAACCTTTTTATTCAGCAGAACATGCTTGAAGATATGAATCTGCAGCTTAATGACAACGGTAATTTTATTGGTATGGTTATTCAGATAAATCCCGATTTTGGTGATAATGATATCGAATCGTTTGAGAAGCTTCTTCTTGAGGGAGAGATATCCATTTTTGATGCGGTGGGCAACACTATACTTGACAAAAGTGACATGTTGTTTTTTGATGCGAAGAAGCAGTTAATCTTTTTGTGGAACGGTCGTAACACGCAGAACAGGCCTGTGGGCGCTGGCTCGTACCTTGCCGTAATTGATATCAAGAAGTACCCAATGGGTAAAGAAGGCTCATATCAGCGGCTTTCAAAACGGCGGATGCTCGGGGTTTTGGAATAACAGATAATTATCAGGTATTATTAATAAGCAAGGTGATAATTAGAATATCCCCCGCGAGGTAACGCGGGGGATATTCGTTTATTTTTTAATAGGGAGATCGAGAGAAATAAGTAAAATTTTTCCTTAACTTCATGGGGTGGTTTATCATGAAAAAAAATCAGCCACTCTTCGTATCCTTTTTACCATACACTTTTTCGTGCCCCTCTTTTCCAGCTCACATTTCTTATGACACTCTGAAGGTTATTTTTTTTTCTGAAAGAGGGAGTAGTATTACCCGTCTTTTTATGCAAAATATGAGGCCCATTTGACGATTCAGGTGACTACTTTTTTTTCCCTCTTTTGCATTTAAGAAGACTGGTAAAGAGCATTTTAATAAATGCGATACCCTGCCGGTAACGAAGAAGATGTTTTACTTTCGCCGTGAGATAGGAAAACGAAAGTACTCTCATAAGCATGTAACGAATACGTAATTTTCTTAGTTCGTTAATACCCAGTTGCGGTTGAAGAAGTATTGGTATGTCATCTGCCGGACGGAAGAGTTTAATATTGTCCTGATTCTCATAGGGCAGTGACCAGCTGAAGTTTTGCGGCATAAGGTCATTTTCCCGGGCATACTCTTCAATCCGGGTACCGGGATAGATTCTGATACTTGAGTTCATCCCTATCAATTTGATTTTTTTCCGGTTTCTTTTGATAAATGAGAGTGTTTTTTTCCCGGCGTCGAAGGTTTCACCAATATGGCCGATAGTAAAGAATACCTTTGCCCAGATTCCCAGTTCGTCCGCCAGAGCGAGAAGAGCTTCTGATTTTTCCACCGTTATCCGCTTACCCATTTCGTTAAGAACCTGTTGATCACCGGATTCAACGCCGACATCGATATAATAGCAGCCGGCCTTTTTCATCCTCTCCAGCAGTTGCCGGTCAACAGACCCCACCCGCACCTCGCATTCCCACGGCATAACAAGGTCTCGCTTCTCTAATTCTTCGCAGAATGCACGCACATGATTTTTGTTTATCGTAAAGGTACTGTCAAATATTTTGATTCCCTGAATACCGTAGTTTTTTACCAGGCCTTCGATTTCATCAACAACGAGTTCGGGTGAACGGTTCGCATAATGCAGCCCGAACATTTTCGATGCCGAGCAGTAGGAACAGCCTACCGGGCATCCGCGTGCGGTAATAATTGAGGCTGCCGGTAATCCCAGATATTCGAGATCCATCCGGTATTTTTTCATGGGGAGGAGGTCCCGTGCCGGCTCAGGGAGGGTATCGAGTTCCCGCATAAAGGGCCGCCAGCCTGTTGAGAAAATGGTACCGTTTTGTCGGTAAGCAATTCCTTTTATTGCCGATAATTCATTGGTATCACCGCCGGCCGCTTTCCATGCGGCAAGGTCTAATGAGGGGAATTCACCCTCACCATGCACTACAATATCTATATCTTCAATATGGGTCAATGTGTCTTCAGCGGTAAAAGAGGCATGGGGACCTCCGTAAATGACAGTAGCCGGCGCGTATACATTTTTAATATCTTCAGCCAGCGAAAATGCCTGGAATCGGGTATGGCTGGTCCCGCTGAGCAAAACCAGGTCAGGTCGCATTTCTTCAACGAGGGAACCTATATCAGTATCATCTACCTGCTGGTCAATAATCCGGGTTTCATAGTTATTTTCTCTCAATACCGCTGCAATCCATGCCAGACCGAGGGGCGGCATGTCGTCAAAAATACGGAGCTCGTTCCGATGCGGATATATAGCCAGAATCTTCAGTTTTGAAACCATATCTGTCCAGTTTAGAGCAGTGAAGAAAAATATTCTTTATCACCAGTTAGTGAGATTTCCGGATATCTAGTTTCAAGAGTATCAATATATTTAATCTGCTTTTGCGCGAATCTGACGGTTCTTTCCGAACTACTATCTTTAATATGATGTTCTTTTGCCTGATATACCGGGATATAGTCCGAAATAAAGTCCCGTGACTTTTTACTGACGCATGCAGAGAGAAATTTCTCCCGGATATAATCAAAAGCTATCGGTGCGGGATGCGCCATATCGTCACTATAAAAACGATAGTCCCGCAGCTCATCCATCAGTATCTCGTATGAGGGGAAATAGTAAAGCGCAGAAAATATTGATTCAAGTTCATATACAGCAGAAATAAGATGTGATTTACTCACCTGGTTTTCGTGAGGATTATCCCGCAGATGTCGCACCGGACTTACCGTTACAATAATAGTAATCCCGGGAAGTCGCTTATAAAGTTCTGAAAATAACCCGGTATAATCGGTTACAATCTCATGGATTGACAGAAGCGATCGCTGAAAAGCATTGTTAGGCAGGCGATGGCAGTTTGCGACCAGTCGTGCGGTATCTTTTTTACGATAAACAAATGCAGTGCCAAAGGTTATGATAAGCACATCCAGTTTCTCGATACAGATAATGGCTTCTTTCATCGCGCTGTTGATTTTCTCCAGACTTTTCTGCGGCGTTTTACCGTTAAAATCCGAATGGTGATCAAAACTCTTCCAGAGTCCCTCGTGGAGAAACAGGTCTTTGCGGCTATAGCTTTTACCAGAGAGGATCGCACGTATCGCCTGAGAAATAGATGCTGGATTATACAGGATGCCTGTCGGATTGATACATGTCCTGAAAAGAAAATCCTTCAAACGCAGCGCAATGTGTTCCGAGAAACATGAACCGATTGAGAGGATCGTATGCGTATGCTCAATCTTCCTGGGATTCTCAGGAACCGGTATGGTCGTTCTGAACAGATGAGGAAGGTTTTCAGGTTTTCGAGCCATGAGGATGCGGAAGTGACTACGCGAGTTTGCTGTTCACTATTTCATTCACCAACTTTCCGTCAGCCCTTCCCTTTATCGCGGGCATGATGGATTTCATAACTTTACCCATATCCTTCTTGGACTCAGCCCCGGTTTCGGCGATAACCCTGTCCGACAATTCTTCAATTTCAGCCCGTTCAAGCTGTGCCGGCTGATATTTTTTATAAATGTCTATCTGCCGCTGTTCTTTTTCTACAAGGTCCTGACGATTCGCTTTTTTAAATTGTTCGATAGAATCAAGCCGCTGTTTTATTCCTTTGGCAATAACTGAAGCGACATCTTCGTCGGTTATCTCTTTTTTCTGGTTGATACCGACGTTTTTGATATCAGCATGAAGGGTTCGCAATGTAAGCAGGGTCCCAGAGTCTTTACTCTTCATTGCGTTTTTAATATCGGTCATAATAGCGTCTAAAATAGATGAGCTCATAATTCTTTTCCTTTAATAGGTATTTAGTCCAGGCCGGCGGTGTTTTTTCCGTCCATGACAACAATTCCCTTAAAGAAGTTGCCACATGAGCCAGCCGATTTAAAAGGGCGCGGAGCCTTCCCCGCTCCTAAATAGAATCCAATTTCATAAGCAATGTCATCCTTCTTGCACTGTTTCCCTTCAGCATATACCGCCAACATATCAAGGCGGCAGTTATTCCAGTACCGTGGTGCATTCCTTTCATTACCTGGTATAAAGGTTAGGCCTTTATTACGTCCCCATAAAAATTGAAACAGCACCGAACTTTCAATGCTTGCCCAGAATGAAGGGCAGTTCATGTGTCTCCCGGAGAAGTTGTATGCATGAATAGTCTCCCGGAGAGAGCCGCTTATTAAATCAAGCTTGTTATTTGTCCAGATATCATTGACGAGATAGACGGGGGACAAGTATTGTTCATAGAAAAATAGATCGCGGGCCGCATATATTCTGTCAAAGATTACCAGCCCGTCGTCTCCCCAGGTCATAATACGGATATGCCGATAGAGCATTCTTTCGTAGGAAGAATTGTAATAGTCAATCTGACCGTAGGTGTCAAAACCCGCCTTTTTAAGAAAATCATTATGAAAGGCTATTTCCCAGTGCCTGATGCCACCGTCAACATTCGGGATACCGAGCAGGTTGGCACGGAAAGGGATGAGCAATTCGGGGTATGAATGAATATTCAATCCGATAACCGGATGTCTGCCCAGCGCTTTCCATGCCACACTTCTGGTGGTACGCGTATTTCTCCGGTAGCATACCTGAACATAGGGGTAGATATGACGGGTGTCGATGGCGTTTTCAATCTGTCCCATACTGTAAAATCGATGTTCTTCAGGAAACGGTATTACTGAGAGCATGGCCAGTTCGAATCCAACCTGGCTCTGGAAGAAAAGTTCCCAGCCTTCATAATGTGCTTCAAATCCCGGGATCCATGGTACCGCCGTATTATCGGCAGGTTTCAGCCGCGTATCCATCCATCCGAGGAGAATTGTTGTCATGCGCTGTGCGCGGGGATCGTTGTTCCATAATCCCCATGCCAGAGCAAACGGGTGTGGAATAAAAAATGGATAATCGCTGCTGCATGGAGTATACACGGTACCGTTTGGTAAACAGAAACGCAGAAGGATATCAAACGTTTCCTGATGCACTTTCCGATGAAGGATATCCGGGATATCACGGTTGTAGAAGCGAAATGCGGCCATGGATAAGACAATCCATGTGCCGTATGAAAGGATTTCGGGATTAAAAAAACCGTGATTTTCGGCCGTTAAGTCGGGAAAAAGCGTCTGGGTGGTTGTCCAGTAAGAGACGGATTTACCAAGGTATTCCGAATGATCGGCTTTATGGCGGATAGATGAGGCGATATTTACCGCCCAGATATTAAGCGCCTGCTGCCATTTATCATAATGCAGATGGTCCGGCATTATATTCAAGGCCCAGGATATTATCATGGTATCCTGGGCATTTTCCTCAAGTTTGGTATCGACATCGCAACCGCTCGGCGGTAACATACCGGAAAAGCGATCAGCTTCAAAAGCAACAACTGTCTTTATTTTCTCCGTCAGTTCCCCGGAGAGAGTATCACTAATGAGAAAACTGCACAGTCCCATTAATGAGGCCCACGTTCCACTCCTCCAGTTTTCACCCCACCGTTTTCTGGCTAAAAAACTCTCGATATTCAAAGAACCCGTGATATGGGTGTCGCACATCCAGTGAAGGCCTTTGTGAACAAGCTCGACAGCTTTTTCGCGGGTCAGGAATGAACTGAGGTCATTGGGAAAATAGTTCTTATATACATAAGCGGATAATATACACAGAACGTTAACATGCGGTCGTATCACATATTCGATAACCGGTGAAGAGGAACCCACTTCCTGCATGTTAAATGTTTTTGGATTAGTATTCCCGAAAAGTCCGGTTTCAGGAGTATAATCCTGCCAGGATTTTAAGTAGTACGGAATGGCTCTGGATAAAAGCCGGAGAATTTTTACCGGTTCAAATTTCTCAGTGAATTGTATCATGGTTTACTGTCTTTTTAAAATCTATAGCCTTTTCCATTGGAAATATCGAAATGGAATCCTCTGGTGCGGCAGCAAGGCATTTTTTAGCAAATTCCCGTGCTGTATTGGAATCATACAGAATAAGAAAACATTTGCCGAAAAATTTCGGTTGTCGGTCACCTTGTAACCAAACTTGATGCTGTGCAACAATGTCCGAAAGGAATTCCGGATTATCTCCTGAATACCCGATACCGATATATGCCATAATAAATGATAAATAAGGTTTAAAAATGGATATTTAGATATAGTCTAATAAATATAGTTCATTTAAAGAGGAAAGAGGATTGTCAGCGTCTATTATCGGGATTACTTTTTCTTTTTTGTTTTAAGTGCATTTTCTTCAAATGCTTTTTCTGTACCGAATACCGGTATTTTTGATTCGAGCTCATTTGCCTGAAGGAAATTTTCAGTCTCGCGGGAAGGGTCAAGAATACCGGAATAGCGTCCCTTTGCCAGGAATTTTTTATGAAAGTTGAGGATGGTGGAAAAACCCGCCTCGTCTATTTTCTTTACATTAGACATTAGAAGCGCGACAAGTCGCAGATTCGAATCCAGTATTTTATCCAGTTCCTCCTGGAGTCGCGCGTTGTGCTCCTCAGTTACCATGCCGTTAATATCCAGAATAGAAATTCGTAACCGTTGCAGTATATAAATATCAAGATAGGATTGTTGTTCGGAAGTACTTTTCTGTTTTGAGGGGACTTCCTTCATGGGGGATTTATTGGAAAAAAACTGTTTTATCACACTCCGGACCGTGTTAATAGGCAGATCGAGTGTAATGGCAATCTGGTCAGCCGACACCTTACGCACTGCCAGACGGTAAATCCTGTGATACATTTCAATGGGTAATTCGTTTCTTGCCATAGAGGTAATACGCAAAAAAAAGTGTATTGATAACAAAGACTACAAAATAGTTTATAATCAGTTACGTTTCTACCAACAAATTATGATTTATTTAATTGCTGTTAAAAAATGTATATTAAACTACCTATATAGAAATGATACCGTTGCCGGAATAAAATGTCAACGGGTAAGTAAATCGGCAATTCTATATATAAATATCTTTCCGGAAACTGTGTATTACAATCATTTTGACCTCATCCTGTACAGGAGCTTTTTTTCAAAGAATCAATACCTTACGGATTTCGTCCCCGCAAGGCGGAGTTGAAACAAAAATCGGGGACTTATCGGACAATCACCAATTTATCAAATGAATATACACATAGGTTTCTTGTAGTTTTTCATAATTTTGATATATTTTACACTATTCGGTATCGGGGCTGTAGCTCAGCTGGGAGAGCGTTGCGTTCGCAATGCAAAGGTCAGGGGTTCGATCCCCCTCAGCTCCATTTTAATTTTATACCTTATTTACCGGGGAAAGCTGCGGATTATCCGTTAATTTGTATGGTGCACGCGGAAATGTCATTCCACATGATTTTAACTGGATACTTATTGGATAAACGCACTACGAACAACAATTAAGGGGGCTATTCGTATTTATTGTGTAATACGATCAGCTTCAAAATTGTTGCCTGTGGCTATCATTAAACTTTCAGGATACCTGATGAGAACCAATAAAAGTAACATGATCTATCTATCAGCTATGTTACTTTATCTTTTACTTACCACCGTAAATCTCTGCGCCTATTCGCCGTTTTTAAATTTCAGGCCTCCAATCCAGGTGAATGATATTGCTATTGGGGAATCTTATGTCTGGGCTGCAAGCCAGGGAGGTCTCATACGAATAATACCTTCGGAAACCAAGGGAACTCTTTTTTTCGCTGCCGATGATTTCCCCGATTTACAGCTTACCGCGATTGCCTGTGATAATGACGGCACGCTCTGGATCGGTACAAAACGGGGATATTTATACCGTCGAAGTCCCAAGGGGTATCAAACCATTTATACCTCGTACGTGACAAGTGATACCTCGAAGGTGTGGGAGATAAATGATATTTATCTGTATAAAAAATATTTAATTATCGGCTCCTCGCAGGGCTGCAGTATCTTTGACACCAACAAGAAAAATGTTGTACAGAATGCCACCCTGTTCGGTGATTTTAATTCTCCAATTGTTTACAGTGCTACGGTGTATAGAGACACCTTATTTCTCGGCTGCCTTGAGGGAGTGGCTAAATTGAATATTGCGGGGGATTTGATTGAAACACAGAATTTTATCGACAACAGTATCTGGACAACAATAAAGCTCAATAAAGAAATAAAATCTCTCCCGGTTTACAACGATACGGTTGTTTTTATGCCGGAAGTCTCTGGAGTGTATCATGATTCGCTGCTCTATGGGTACAATATTGAACACCCCGACGGCTCTTCCGAACATTATATATATCATGACACGACCGAATGGAGTGAATTCAACAGTCAGGTCATTTCTATAGCAGTGGGGAACAACGGTGACTGCTGGTTCGGTACCGCTGAAGATTATCTCTTCCACTGGGACGGGCATAAGAAAAAACAGCATTATGTTGACGGTATGACCTTCGGATCCATTACCAGGGTATATGTTGCTCGGGACAGCAGGGTGTGGTACACGCCTGAACTCCGCAAGGATGCGTTACCGTGGTGGCAGGGAATCGCTGCATACTATAATGAAAAATGGTACTTATACCGGGAAGGGCACCCGAAAAGTTTTGGTAAGGTTGGCGACGGCATTGATTTAATTGGTATAGCTGAAGACCCGTTCGGCAATATGTGGTTCGGAACAAACGGGGCATGTATCAAGAAATATAACCCATCAAACGATCGCTGGGACGGATTTTATATCGGAACTGGTGCAAATTCAACATTTCAGTATAAGAAAGAGAATAAAGGTATGAATTGGGGAAAATGTGATGCCATAGCCCGCGATTCGTCCGATTATATGTGGTTTGCAGCCTGGAAAAGTGACTCGGGAAGTATTATCTGTTATGATCCGTCAACGAAACTTCCGACAGATAAAGAGTATGACAACAGTCCTTCCGGTACGACCTATCCCCCGGATTCGACCTATCGATACTTTTTCTCCAAAGAATCGGATTATCACCTCAAGGAACCGAAATTTATCAATGTAGACGCGGCCGGAAGCATTTTTCTCGGGAGCAAGGATCCTGATAACGGCAGGGTTATAGTGTTTCGATACAATGAAAATCCTTTGAAAGAAGGTATTACCGAGCCTGTTTACGATAGAAGTTTTGGAAATGTTTTTGATATGTATTCAACTGAAGACAGTTGTACATGGATACTTTCGTTACAGGGAATGCATCATTTCGAATACAGCCGCTCTTTCACCCCCATAGTACGAAAGGTGTCCGCTTCGAGAGAGGCTGCTGGTATACTGGACAATCTGAACTGCATGGAAGTAGAGGATTTTTATTATTCAACCCGTACCGATGAAAAGACTGATATTACGTATAATACCACTGAGATGGTTGTCTGGGGCGGTACATCCCAGGATGGCGTCGCTAAAATATATATGCATAAAATAAGGAATAGTATCGGACAGACCGACAGTATCGGCATTGACAGTGTTATAACATTTAAAGAGGAGAACGGCCTGGTGTCCAACCGGGTTACGTATATGGATCTTGACAGGAGCAAAGGGCAATTGTGGATTGCCACCAGAGAAGGCTTTTCCAGATATTCCATAGGTCATTCCTTTGTAAAGCTGCAGGACAATGCGGGTATGTATGCTTATCCGAATCCTTTTATAAAATCGCGGCATAAGCAGATTGTATTTGATAATTGTGCTCCGGGTTCACAGATATCCGTCTATACCGTTGACGGCAGACTGGTCGCGCATATTGTCGATAGAGGAAACAATGTTGAAAAAACAACAAATGAGTGGATCTATATCTGGCATCCGGACGGTAAGCTTATTCCCGGCGTCTATTTTTATACCGCGAAGAAACAGCAGATATATGAGCAGCAGAAAGATAAGGGCGCTGTCGGCAAGCTGTTGATTATCCCCTGAAAAAACGCCATACCACTAATCGCTTCAAATGATCTTCCGAATTCTGCGCATACCGTGGTATCCACGAAACAAATCAGACCTCAAACAGGAACAGCGGTGGGATACGCTCGTTTATATAACGATGTAAGGTTTATACAGACCAGGAACTATTTTATTTCATAGCGCGGTTAATTTAACAGGAGTATCATGAGTGCGCATTGACCAGTTTGATAGGTATGTTCAGTATTTATTCAGATTTATAAAACACAGTACTGTTACCAAAGTAGCGAATCTGATAAAAATTGAGTCGCGGCTTCTCAGAAATAATCCCAATATCGAAGGCTGCTTCCCGCACTTTTTATATGTAGAAATAAGTAATAAGTGTAATCTATTTTGTCCCTTATGTCAAATGGGGCTCAGGCAGACAGTACCACGGCCAAATACAATGAATCTCGATAACTATTCAAAAATAATAGAGCCGTTAAAGGATTATTTATTTCAGGTGTTTCTCTATGACTGGGGGGAACCGTTTCTTAATAATAGTATTTACGATATTATCTCTTACAATACACGGAATAACATCGGCTCCATGGTAAGCTCTAATCTGAATATCCCAATTGATGCCGAACGGTTGATAGAGAGCGGATTGGAATATCTGATTATTTCAGGTGACGGTGTTACGCAGGATGTGTATAGCACCTATCGAAAGGGAGGTGATATCGAAAAGGTATTTGCAAATCTCAATTCTCTGATTGAAGTGAAAAGAAAGAAAAATACCAGATATCCGATTATTGAATGGCAATGCCTTGTCATGAAACACAACGAACGGCATTTGCGTGATATAAAAAGAACGGTACTGCAAAAAGGTGTCGATCGGGTCAGATTCGCAAATGTTAATTTTTATTCTACCGGCGACAGTACTTCCCTGGAGCAGAAATGGCTCCCTGAAAACAGACTGTATCGGAGTTTTGCCTCGGAGCGGAGCCGGAAAAGAAGAGAACGGGGTATTCGCAAACCATGTTTTTTTCTCTGGCGAACCGGCGTGGTAAATGTAAACGGCGGTGTAACTCCCTGCTGCCTCTATGATGTTCCTGACTGGGGCAATGCGCTTGATGAGAGCTTTATGACAGTCTGGAATAATCCGTTATACCGGGAAGCCAGATTGCGGTCTCAGAATAACCAGGCGTTAAAAAAACAGAACATTATATGCGATACATGCACAGCTCCGTTTATATATTAAGAGCTTGAAACAGGTAATTCCGTCATGCCTAAAATCAGTATTATAATACCTACCTACAATAGATGTGAAACGCTGAAGAGGGCGATAGCGAGCGTATTTGAGCAATCTTTTACCGATTATGAAGTAATTGTTGTTGATGACGGATCAACTGATCAGACACCTGCCTATTGTTCCTCTATTAATAATCCGCAGGTGGTTTGCAGACGATTTGAAGAAAACAGAGGTGGCAATACCGCCAGAAATGAGGGTGTCGCGCACAGTTCCGGCGAACTGCTTGCCTTCCTTGATGATGATGATCGCTGGATGCCCCGAAAACTGGAAAAACAGATTGCGGTTATGCAGGATGATTCTGTTGATTTATGCTATACAGCAAAGAACGTTATATCTTGGAAGGTAACGGCGAAACGATATTCATTTTTAAAACCCCGTTACAGGGATCTGCATAAATCTATTATGAGGGACAATTTTATCGGCTCAACCTCATCGGTGATTATGAGACGGAGCGTTCTGGAGGAGGTCGGCGGATTTGATCCGAACTTGCCCGGACTGCAGGATTATGATGTCTATATTCGCATTTTAAGAAAAGGGTATAAAATAAAGGGGATACCGGAACCGCTGGTGGATTATCATGTTATTGATGAAAAGAGGAGTATTTCCTGCAGTCTCGACGAGTTCAGCAGGGCTTCGCAATACCTGATTGAAAAGTACCATGATGATCCATATCTCCATTTACTCAAGCGTGGATTGCGTATAATAACCATAAAGAGACTCGTTAAATCGAGGCAATTTTTGCTCGACAGTATAAGGGTACTATTTAAGAGGGTAATAGGTATTCTTACGAAGAAGTCTTCTGGAAAATAACCACAGTACCATCCCCGAATTCATTCATTTTTTTCCATTTATTTTTCTTATCGGTAAGATGGTCGTAGTTAAGGTTCCAACGATCTGAATAATGTACATCCCATATTACAATTGTTCCCGGAGCCATATTTTGAAGAGGTCCGAATTTTTCCCAGAGTGTAACGGTGGGCACCCGCTTTGGTAAAAAATAGTATAGGTATACGTGGGTTGAAATAATATCATTTTTGTCAAGATTTTCGTTGTGTATCCATTGCACAGCCTTTTTCATGGCGGCAGCTTCAGAATCGAGTGGATAGGGCTTCACAAAGAAAAATGTCCACAGAAGGCAGATACTACAGATAGCAGTATAAATAGCCCTTTCATTCAGGTGTCTTGATAGCACCGTATCGTGACGTTTCAATAGGGTAATAATAAGCGAGGTGATCCATTCAAGGCCCATAACTGCGGCAAAGGCAACTGCCGGTGCCACCGGCATGAGAAACAGTTTGTTTCCACCGGAGGCGAACAGACCGAAACGGAAAATGATTACATGCAGTGCAAAATAGGAGAAATACCAGAATAATACCGGGTATAACCGTTTCTCTCGTATAACAGGTATAATGCCGCAGATAACCAGCAGCATAATCGGAATACCGACCGCCCGAGGATGAGGCAGGCGTATAAAGAAATAGTACCATGAACCGCTGCCATACATATCGGTCGGGGTTGTATCAAAGTACATGGCAAAGGGCAAGGAGCCCATAAAGGCAAAGAAGGTAAGGTTATAGATAAGTAACGGCAAAAAAGCCATAACTACAGGTAGCCGGTTTTTTTTATACAACAGGAAGATGCACCATAAACCAGTAAGTGCAATGCCTTCATGTCGTATAAGCGGGAGCAGGCCTATTATGACGGATGCGCTGAGATTGCGGTTTTTTAAGTGAAGATAGACACCGAGTATCATGCACAACGAAAAGGGAACTTCGGTGATGCACATATAGGAATGGTCGGCGAACCAGGGCTGAAACCAGAGAAAAAACGGCACAATAAAATATAGCCTTATTTGCAGCATCTTAGCTGTTTCCAGCGTGAGATAGACTGTCAGCAGAGCCATGAGCAGTGAGAGAAAACGGGCACCAAACAATCCAAGTTGTGCCGGCAGGATGTAAAGAATAGTGTGTACCGTTCTTCCCCAGATATCGAAAATGTGCGCAGGTGAGTGTATTGCATCTCTGCTTATCAGAAAATGGCCGATTTCATCGTGTAAAGAGGTGCCCTGCGAAGCAAAAAGCAGATATAAAAGATACAGGCACCCTGTCGCAAAGCTCCCAATAATGATGTGTTTCTGTGTAATATTTTTAATCATAGCAGGATTATTTTTCGGTTATGCATTGGCTGTTTCAGTATATACGCCGATAATTTTTTCAGCAATTGCTTTATAGGAATAGTTTGCAAGTATATGCTTTTTTAAGGCAGTATTGTATTCCTTCTGCAACGCTGAAATGATAGCACCTTTTATCGATTCAATATCATCGGGATCCATGTACTCAGCCATTGAGCCAAAATATTCTTTCGGTCCGCCGTGGGGGGTTATAACAATATTAGAACCGGCGACGGCTGCTTCAAGTGCAACTAAACCGGGTGTTTCGAATGTCGATGGTAAAACAAACACTTTACTCGCCGCATAGGCGGAAGCAAGTAAGGGATCATCATGGTCAAGAGCATCAATCCAGAGAACGTGTTTTAATTTCTCTATTTTTTTACGGCACCGGGTTCCATATGGATTGTTATAAATTTTTCCTATTAAAACGGCAGGGTGATCAATTGTCTCCAGCACCTCCAATAACTTTAACATGTTTTTTCGTCTATAACCAAAATTGCCGACAGATAAAATGAAATCATTTATTCCGTATTTTTGAATAAAGAGAGAGGGAGCCGAATCCTGAAAATGCTCTTCAACGCCATTTGGTATTACCGAAATTTTGTGGGAAGCAATTTCAATCCCTTTTTCAAGGAATTTTTTCTCTTCATGTGTATTAGGGAGTACTTTTTTGCTATAGGTGCAGATATCATGGATGCAATCCAAATCCGTTCGTATTCCTGAAAAAGCTTTACGGGCTAAAGTGGTAAGGTTTCGCAATGAGCGAATTTGAAACGGTTTCTGCGTCGCGTAAAAAACAGGCGTGGTTACATAGGGTATACCTGAATCTTTGAGGAACATGGCCATGTTGTAAGTGTCATAATCCGCCTTGAAGATATGAGCCAGGTCAAATTGTCTCCAGTCATATCTTTCCCATGGATTAAATAAGGTAACTGATATACCCTGCTCCTTCAGAGCCGATGCTGTATTTGTAACCTGCACACTCAATCCACCGGATACCGCCTGCGTTACCGGAGGTACAATAAAGCATACCTTCATCGATATTTTCTCCAGAACATTTTATTTATAAAAGCATTTTTCTGTATTTTCAGGTTAAATTTCCTTATTCTTTTAAAGGTATTTTTATCAAAACTTAAAGAATAGTCGAGTTTATTACCAGTCTGTGAAGATATGGAATGATTAACCTCGTCATTAGTTAAAATATAAGTATCAGGTTTAGTCCATACACAGAAAAACAGTTCATCGAGTTTTTTCGAAGGTGAAATTACCAGAGTGTCTTCGGAGCCATACATTGCTTTAAAGGTCGATTTTTCCCTGTTAATCCACCAGTTCGCAAATTCCAGGAACGTTAATCGTGGGATGGATACCGTTTCAATATTCTTAAAAAACTCCTGCAACACATCCGTCTCTTCATGGAGTACATGATCATAAAATACCAGCGGATTATATTGAAGTTTTTGCAGATTAACTATGCCGGCAAAGTAATCATTGATCTCTTCTTTTTGCGCTTTCACATTGAGCAAACTACCGATACAAATTGGATGAATTGGTATCTGAAGCACTGAGCTTTTCCGGTTTTTAACTACCGGATGGAGTGGAAGAGAGTCATAACAATATGAGAATTCTGATGAATAGATAAATCCGGACTCTTCACAGATACTGTTTAGCGCGGTATTCCACAGACCATAGGGAGAAGCATGTCCATAACATTGAAAGTCATGGTCTTTCAGGATTTTCTGTGCCTTCTCAATATTCTGCTTAATAACTGTTGATTTTTTAGAGGTGATGTGATCGTATCCATGTACTGCAATTTCATGGCCATCGAATTGTGAGAAAATTTCAAGCCATTTCTCATGGGCTGCGACGTGAAGGAACCAGGTGGGTCTGATCTTGTTGATCTCAGTAATATCATGCCACTTTTTTACCTGCTCCTGAGTACCAAAATCGCTGTCAATCCGGAACAGAAAAACGTTTTCCTTACCGTCAGGGAAGAACCACTTGTGCACAAAGGGAATCCCGCGTTGGATATGGAGATATTTGATCAGGTTGAAAACCAGTCTGGTGATGTCTCCCTTTGAAACACAGGAGACTTCTTCATAAGGTGCACGTTTCAATGCGCTGTAAAACTCTTTTGGTCTTGAGCACATGTCGAATAACAATGTATCAATATTTATACCGAAGAAAGAGGATATTCCGTTTCCATGATTTCCTATAAACAACATGCGGTTGAGATATTGGGCCTTTGAAAAGGTGGTCACTTTTGCATAGATGTCAATTGCACCGCAGAGAATGTTAAAGGGAAGCCCGTTGTTAATGGTAATGCTTTTGATTTTTTTCTGAGAAATAATGCCGGAATCGAGACGATCGATGCAGAATCCTGTATCAATGATTGCACCGCCATCTGCAATATATGATTCAATCTGCTCAAATTCCATGTTTGTTACAGCCCGGGTGATGATAAGCAGTGAGTATCGTTCAGGGGAGAAGGTTTCTGACGGCGTAGTTTCTCTATAGGAAACACCTGTCTGGTTCAGAACCGTTTCCCATCCCGGGGTCAAGCTGAGGATACCGATTGTTAATTCTTTTTCCATTTTGCTACAAGAAACCTTATGTCATTTTTCGTGACGATCTGCAGGATCGCAGATAATACTACAAAAAGAGTCCCCGCAATACCCGCCTGTATATATGGATTAGTCGTTATCACTAGAGACAGGTACCATGAACCGGCACCTGCAGCAGCAGCCTTTATAAACGGTATATAGAACTTAAGTGAACTGAATTTCCTGAACTCATAATGGCACAGCAGAACAAAAATGAATTCTCCGCAAACAACCGCAAATGCTGTGCCATATGTACCATATAACCTGATTAGAGCAATTATGATTATACAATTAACAACAAAACCGATAACCGTCGCTTTTAGATACCGTTTTTGCTCATCAATTGCTATTAATCCAAAAGCAAAAATACTGTTTATCATGGTAAGGGTGAAGAACCAGCTTATAATTGAGAGTACCGGAATACTGTTCTGGTATTTACCCCCGAAAACCATAGTGATAACAGGTGCAGAAAGTAAGCTCAGCAGCAGTGATACAAAGAAACCGATACACAGGGTACAATTGAGAAGTACCTGGAGGCTCTCTTTGGCATTTTCTTTATTCGTATTCCATATTCGGGGAAGGCTCGAAAGGAATATTGTAGAGAATGTTTTATCGATTATCATTAGAAGCATGACCAGTTTTAAAGCTGCGCCATAAAAGCCGACATCCTGTTCACTATATAATTTTCCAAGGATTATAGGCGGCAGATAAATAGTTACCTGGTTTAAAAGCGTTCCAATACCTAGTGGCAGAGAATGTTTTATAGTTGCACAATACTTTATTATCGATAGTCCAAACCGATATATTGCTCCAGTGGACGGTACATAAACAAATAGAAATATTACTGAGATTATGTTTGTACCGAAAAAGAAAATAGGAGCCAGGTTAACCTCGTCAGGAGATTTTATAAAAACTGTAATCAGCAGTACATATAAAAAGCTGGCAAATATGCGGGCGACAGTTATTACACAAAAACGCTGAAGCCCTTTAAAATACCAGTCAAGGAATAACATGTCGAAAAAGATGTTCAGCAAATAATAGATACAGATAGTTCGTATATCAGATTCATCCGGTTGATTATAGAAAACTAATGCTATAAAAGAGAGCATTATGAATGATAGAATACCATGAAGCACTCTAACATTTATTATATCTGAGAATGAGAAGAGTTTTTTACTCTCCGGTTTGGCTGTCTCAACGATGCCCAGTAAACGCAGCCCTGCATCGCTGATAAGGAGAGAGAAAACCAGGAAATAGGAACCACCTAGTATTAATCCATACGAATTTGGCCCTAAAACCCGCCCCAGGTATGCATTGGTATAAAATCCACAGAGACGAACAACTGCTTCACCGAGAAAAAGGTACAATGCGAAGATGGAATATTTTTTCATAAGGGTATTACTTTTTATTTTTTCCGGCAATGGTCTTAATAAGGACTTGCAACTCATCCGATGTTGTAAAGGTATTGATTCCCGGGCCGGAAATGTTTTTAACACAGCCGATGTACGGCACGATTATCTCCTTTTTATAGCTCAGTGCAAGCATGATTGAGCCGGAGGTCAGCATGTCCTGAAAATTGAACAGCACACAATCAACTGCATTGAAAAGATACATCTCCTCTTCTTTTGAGAGGAACCTGTTCACAAGGTATATATTTTTCCTGGCCGCCACCCCTGATTTTATTCTTTCCAGATATTGATGCTCACCTTCCTTACAGTTTCCTGAAATGATAAGTTGCCCGGTATCTTCAGTGAAAAGGGAGATTACCTCCGTTATACCTTTATATTCACCGATATTACCATACATGAGAAAAACAGGTTCTGTAAAATCACACTCCTGCACCAGGTTATTCCGGCAGTAAATTTGAGCCTCTTTTTTGTCAATTGTTGTAACCGGATACAGGGGATGCTCGATAATGACAAATTTTTCCTCAGGTACCTTGAGTATGGGGGCCATAACACGGGCGGCTTCCTCGCAGTGCACATGGAGCTGATCAGCTTTTTTTGCCATTAATTTTCTGAAAAAGGTATTAAGCCGAAGGTATTTTTTCGAGTGGAGGTGCTTGTTGTGCACACTCCAGATAATCTTCCCGCCAAGTGTTTTATAGAGCAGCACACAGGTCATTTTCCCCAATAAGACAAAGAATCCTCCTATAGAATAAAACTGGATCCAGTGGTAGTGGACAATACTTTTTTCACCAAATAGCCGCTTGAAAAGAAAGGTCGGAACCAGCGGGTGGGGGCTGACAACCCTGATGTTGCTTTTTGTACCGGTAGTCAGGAATTCTTTGTAAAACAGCCGCAGATAGGGATTATGAATGGAAAAAATTTCAATTCTAGGGATGACATACACAGTGGAGACGTTTTTATCGATTGACTGGTATAATTCCTGTAGAGTTATTTTCATGCAGGTTAATCTCCAAATGCTCCCAGCGAGTCGAGTGCGTTATAATTTTCAACAAGAACCGAGTAGGGCACGGCGCCAGTACCGTCGACATACTGAGTAAAGATAGATTGCACGTCACCGTTGCAATGGTTGTTTAAAAAACTAATATACTCATTTCTATGAAAACAGGCGCCATCAAATTGTTGAACAAAAGCGCCCAATATTTTATCAAAGGTAGTGGTATTACCGGATACGACTCTGATATACCGATCGAGCAGCATTGATACCTGGGCACCTTTTCGATACACGAGTGTGGCAACGTTGTCCGGGCTGGTGAATATGATAGGCCGGATCGCGCGATCCGAGAGAGCATATTTATCCACCGCAGGTACATAGCCCAATGTGTCAAGCAGTGTTTCCTGAATATACTCTTTGGAGCAGAGGCCGTTTCGTTTCGGTATAAGGAGGCCAAGATAGGTCGCCGTACCCTCCTTCCACCAGGGATCGTCATATTCACCGACACGCACACCGACCCAGCTGTGGCTCATCTCGTGTGCCATAGTCATATTGAGTGCATTTGAAGAGCCGCTTTTCGGATTCCGCAGACAGAAAGCATACATGCCTTCAAGACCTATTTTATCGTTAATGCCGGTAATGATCGTGAAGGGATCGGTGCCTATTGTACCGAATGAGGGAAGAATATCATCGAGTATTGCGATAAAATTGGTTTTTACGGAGTCAAGAAGGGATTGGGTAAAGGTGGTTGAGGTGGAAACATTCACGAATCTGAATGGTTGTCCCTGGGCAGTACCTTCAAAAAGAATCTGATTTTGAACAATCGAACTGGAAAGTAACGCTGATGTTGAAAAAAGGAGTTCGTAGGGATTATCAAAAGAGGCATTGGTCACCGGGTCTCCATACAAATTTACTCCACTTCCAAGGCTATATGAAACGAGCATATCGTATTGCGATCGCCAGATATCAACCATGTCGGATGCGGTGAATGGAACAGCAAAAACATAGAGTCCCTGCAGGTACCCGTCTGATGAACCAATGTGGGGAACAGGCATCGTTGGATGGGACTCATAATTGAAAGTAACATCGTATTCAATTGTAATTGGAATGGATGTAACAGGGAAGGTAATATAACAGTTCTTAAAAATTCCATAGATTAAAGTATCGGTTGTGTGTGAAAGGATATTCTGATCTGAATCGGTTATTAGTACATTATGAAAGTTATTACTCTCCTGCTCCAGTAACGGATTGTCTGCATAGATCGGTGGGACCAGCATAGTGATAGACGCACGATCTGCGGCCTCCCGTATGGTGCAGGATACATGAACCGTGTCGATGGGCATTGAAGGGATTGAGACGCTGTACTCGAGGGAAATATCCGGTAACTCGTCCGGCTTACTCGGTGTCATCTCGCATGAGAGAAGGAATAATCCCACAAATAAAATTACTGCTTGTAATCCAGTACTTACACTCATCCATCTGTCATTTCGACGATTCCGTTTGAGCGGAAGAGGAGAAATCTTCCAGGTGTGCAAAGAGAAAGATTTCTCATCCCACTTCGTGGAATTCGAAATGACATTAAAAAATGTCTTTTGTAATGTCCGGAGTAATAATTGATAAAACTTTGTTTTCATACACTGTGTAAAGCTCATTATTACCACCGCCTGGGTGTAAATGGTTCATCGATGATTGCCGTGCCAACCGGAACGGTTGTATCGCCGAATGCTCCCATGGCAATGAGTGCATTGCAGTTTTCCTGCAATACCGAATCGGGGATTACCCCCGTAGTTATTACGTATTGGGAGACAATATCTGAAATATCCACGCCCGATTTCTCTTTTATAAATGCGATATATTCCTGACGATAAAAAGCTCTGCCGTTATATTCTTCAGCAAAGTCGCCGAGGATTTCATCGATAGATGTGCACTCACCGGATTCTTCTCTGATTTTACGGTCAAACAGCATGGTTACCTGCGCACCTTTATCATAAACCAGTGACTCACAATTGTCAACATCTGCATAGATTCTTTTCCGCACTTCAGGGTCGGCAAGCGCATACTTGTGTACGCTCGGATCACCGGAAAGGTCGGCCAGAAGCTTGTTGGTGATGAAATAGTCGGAGCAGAGGTTATTACGCAGCGCGAACAGGTAGCCCAGATATGAGGTGGTGCCCTCTTTCCACCAGGGATCTTCATAGTCACCGACACGCAGGCCGATCCAGGCGTGTATCGTTTCATGGGCAAGGATCATGGGGAACCATCCCTTGATATCGTTTTCAAAGGGGTTGATGATGCTGAACGCATACATGCCTTCAAGGCCGCCGGCATTGTTGATACCGAAAATAACAGACAGGGGAGTCGCGGTAATGGGTTCAAAAATGGAAGTAATATCTTCCAGCAGTATTTGACAACTCCGGACAGCTTCATTTAAAAGCAGCGGATCGATCTGATTGCTCTCAGCCAGAGTGACAAATCTGAATCGCTGCCTTCCTCCCTTTCCCAGAGCAAGGACGTCTGCATTGAGTGCATTGGTAGAAAACATCAGCTCGTAGACATTGCTGAAGAATACTGTTGGAAGCGGATCGCCGTGAAGCGTTTGTCCGGTTGCCGTATTGTACGTCACTGAAAAGTTGTACGGAGTGCGCCAGATATCCGCCAGATCGTTTGTCGTATACGGTAGCAAAAAAATATGACCACCCTGCCAGTAGCCCCTGTTGTTTTCTAAAAATGGAAAAGGACCATAAATCGTGTCAACGTAGTCAAACGTTATAGTGTAACGTACCGAAATAATCGTATCATTACAGGGGAATGAAATCCTCAGACACTTATGTAATCCTACAGTAACACTATCCAGCGAAACAGTAATGTTATTGCCGGATTGTCCGGTAACTTTAAGGTCGTGGAAACCGGCGGATTTCTGCTCAAGCCAGGGATTGTCGCTGTACACGGGAGGGGCAAGAAACTGCAACGATTCATCTCCCTCATTGACATGGATTTTCAGGGTTATAAAAATTGAATCGTTTTCCACTGCTGATAAATTCACAGTATATTCGAATGCATTATCAGACGGTGAATACGCACAGCCCGTAATAAGGCAGATACAGAATGTTGTTAAAAGTGAATAGATTTTCAATAACGTATATAAGCGGTGCATAGTTATAAAATAATGCTTTGGATTGGTGAAGTTTATACTAAAGACGAAGGAAAACAGGTTTAAATCAATTATTTTGTTTTAATGGTGAAATTTCACAGACAGTTTCTATCACTACTTAGTGATTGTCAGAAAAGCCCATAATTTGTCATTTCGACCGAAGGGAGAAATCTGTAGGTTATTGATTTTTAAAAAAGAAAGATTTTTCCCTTTGAGCGAAATAACGGGTTTATCAGGTTTTAGGATGGGTAAAAACTAAACATCGAAAGTATTAATAATGCACCTCAAAGAACTGGAAAACAAACGCTGCTACACCCTACTCTGGTGGTTTGCAATACTGGCCGGCTTTGCAGTCATCCACGCCACAAATGAACGCATCTTTTTTATAATTGAACACTACTCGGTTATTCCCCACAACCTTGCCGCATTTATGCTTTCCAGAAAACAGGCTGTTGTTCAGCATATATTCACACCGGTTAAAGCAGTCGTTTTTCTCCTTTCAATGATCATACTGATACCCCCGCTTCTACCTGATTTTCAAAAGAGTATAAAAGCAAACCGTGGTATTTCACAATGGTTTTTTGAAAAACAGACCCTGCTTGTGTTTATACTCCTGGCCCTGTTGGTAATACCGGCAAGTGTACGCTCCATGGGTACCGATTATGCCGATATGAGTATTGCACCTTTTGAAGCTGGGGATGGGTGGTTCTATAAACGGCTGCTCATGCCGGCACTGGCGAATATGCTGTTTCTGCAGGGGAGAGGATTCTATCTGCTCTTTTCACTATTCTTCACACTGGTACTTATTCAACTGACCCGAATCTGGCTCACTGCGAATAAAGTAAGCCTGACCTTCATTCAGTTTCTCTCACTCGGAACGTCCAGTTTTATCATCTTTCAGTTCCAGGTACCGGGATATCCCGATGCACTTATGCATATATTACTGCTGCTGGCTTTTACCTTCCCTTTAAAGAATTCGTCGAAGGTCACAGTTCTGGCACTGGCAATACTGGCTCATGAGTCGAGTATGTTTCTATCTGTAATCCTCGCTATATTTATTCTTGGCAGACGCTCGCTTATGAAATTCTATGTCTTATGTGCAGTTTACTGTATCTTCTGGGTCGGCTCATATGGCTTTGCTCCTGATGCCGCTGTAGGCTCTCATCAGGTGGATGGCTTATCCGCACTGCAATGGATGCAGCATAATCCTATGCGCGAGGTTATCGGTATTCTTGGCAGCTATAAAGCACTGTGGTTTTTTGTTATCATCGGGTTAGTACTCCTGTGGCAAAAGAAAGAATACAAGCCACTATTGCTAAGCGTGCTGCTGCTTTTATCCTCCTTTGGTATGACTTTTCTTGCAGTGGATACTTCACGCATTATGGGGTGGAGTTTTATCGCATTACTACTTACTGTAAAAGCGGTGCATCAGGCAAATGAAAAAGTGTGGATAAAGAAATCGTTAAATATAGTCTATGTAGCCAATTTATTAATTCCTTCGGTGTATATAGCTGTTAATATTCACCCGATATGGTTTACTGGACTGTATCGGGGGTATAGGGTCTTGTTTGATTTGATTTTATAGAATATTTTTATTTTGTAAAATATACAGTTAAAAGTATTAACTTATGATAAATCAATCGCCTGACACTCCTTTTGAAGTTGAAAAAAAGCAGATCGAGTTAATTCGTAGATCCAGTATTGCTGAAAGAATTTCGCTCGTACGCTCACTTTCACAGACAACTATGAATCTTTCCCGCAGGGCTATTAAACGTTCTATGCCGGATAAAAACGATAAAGAGATAGACTTTGCTTTTGTAGCGCTTCATTATGGGGAAAAAATCGCTAACTCCCTCCGATCATACATGGAGGCTATTGGGAGATGACAAAACCCGATATTATATCTGCCAAGCTCAGCCTTTTTCAGAAAGGGAATGGAGAATTTAACCTTTGACGGGAACAGGTGCAGACCGTTGAGCAGGAATTTATAGAGCGCACCCGGCCCCATACCGAAAAACACATTTTTGGCATGGCTTCCGCCTACTTCACTTGCAACAAGCACCTCAGCGCAGGCAGTCCCTTCCGGGTAGGGAAGTTCCCCGTGCTCATTCTGTATAAGGAACTTACGTAGTGGAATCATGAACAGTACCCCGATCATTCCACCGCATATTGCAAGAAGTGTCATCTGCAGCAGCGACGGATCCAGGTGCCAGAGGAAAAGTGCGGGCAGGGTAAAAATGATTCCGCTTGCAAGACTGCTTGATGCCGATCCGATTGTCTGTGAAGTGTTTGCTTCAAGAATACTGTTTTTTACACCGAGATTCTGAATAACCCGGAATGCCGCAACAGTCATGATAGCCACCGGTATTGAAGTTGATATGGTCAACCCCGCGACCGGTCCGAGATAGGCATTTGCCGCACCGAAAACTATGCCGAATATTACACCGAAAATGACCGCTTTAACGGTGAATTCAGGGACAGTCTGTGATGCCGGTATATAGGGAGGATATGTTTCGTTTTTGTTGAGTGAGGTGTAGGCTTTGGGGTCGAGTCCTTTTTTTGTCATGATCAATATCCTTCTATTGTAATTGGATGTAACAGATTTAATATAAGAAAGTACGTAACCGGTATTCAAAGATGCGATACTTTTTTATTTGTTTCAATGTTATCCGAATGAATTTCTGTGGTGCGACGTAACCGTATTCGTAGATACGTTCCGTGCAACGTATCTACGAATACGGTTACGAAAACTACGATTAAAACAACAACACACAAAAACGATTTTTTTGGGGAACATTGACCATTCCTTTTAAATTATCCCCCTTGCATGTATTTTCTATTACAAATGGAAACACGAGAATCACTTCATAATCAACTTAAATTGTCATGCCCCGAAGCGGACTTCCAACTGATAAAGGAACATATTGCCCGGGCCGGGGATGATTATTTCGATCGGTTTCCTCAGGATGAAATATGTTCGCATATTCATGCATTATCGAAACTTGTTGAAGGTTCTCCGGTTGAGTTGTTATGTTCCCTTTCTGAGGATAATACAGTTTCCTGCACAGTATTCTCTTTTGACAAACCATTTGTTTTTTCTCTTATTACCGGTATCCTTTCCTCAACCGGTTTTAATATTCTCTCTGGTGAAGTGTTCACCTGGTCGAAATCCACTCAGAAATCTACACGGGCATTTGTACAGAAGAGAGCAACCTTCAGGACTGTTTCCGACAACCCAGTAAAACGCCGTAAAATCATTGATTATTTCGCAGGCAGAATCCCGGAGAGTATCGATTTTCAGCAATGGGAGCGGCTTGTTACGGAGCGGTTTATAAAAATATTCACCCGCGTTAAGAAGGGAGCTGAGGAGGACCTCACTATGGCCAGGCAGCAGGTGAACTACATGGTAGTACGGCGCCTGATGTTGGCAAAGACTGAGAAAGAACCATTCCTGTTTCCTATGGAAATTGACGCAGACCTTTCCCATGAATCTTTTACCCGTTTTAGGGTTCTTTCACAGGATACACCCTTTTTCCTCTACAGTCTGAGTAATGCACTTTCGCTGCAGAACCTGTCCATCGAGCATGTTGCTATTACTACCATTAATAATAAAATTCAAGATACTATTGATATAACCGATCGTGCGGGGAATAAAATTGACAATGACGATACTATTAACCGGATAAAACTGTCTGTGCTGCTTACCAAGCAGTTCACCTATTTCCTTAATAACTCGCCCGATCCTTATTCTGCATTGATCCGTTTTGAGCAGATAGTAAAAGATATTATTGCTTTTCCTGAGAAAAACCGGTTTATCGATCATCTTTCTGAGCCGAAAATCCTTGAAGGGCTTGCACGGCTTCTCGGGGCGAGTGATTACCTTTGGGAGGACTTTATTAGGCTTCAGTACGAGTCGCTGGTTCCGATGCTTGGCCCACAGGTCGATGAGAGACAGTTTTGTGAGCCGGCTGAGACAATCCCGGAACGGCTTGAGTCTGCCTGTGCAGGAAAAAAAGATTATGAATCGTTTAAAGTAGCGCTTAATGAATTTAAAGATAAAGAGATATTTCTCATTGATCTGGATTATATTCTGCACAGTTCAATCACCTTTGATGAATTGGCTGAAAGGCTTACTATCTTAGCGGAAGCTGTCGTTACTAAAGCATTTTCTTATGCTTATTCATTTCTGATTAACCGTTATGGTGAGCCAAAAACAGTTGCAGGTTTGCAGGCTAAATATGCGCTGTTTGGTCTTGGTAAACTGGGAGGTGCTGCATTAGGGTACGCCTCGGATATTGAACTCCTGGTTATTTACAGTGATAACGGGATGACGGTCGGAGATGAGTCGATATCGAATGCTGAGTTTTTTGACCTCCTGGTAAAGAAGGCACAGGATATTATTCAGACAAAACGTGACGGTATTTTTGCTATTGATCTGCAGTTGCGCCCTTATGGGGCAGACGGCCCGCTTGCCTGTAGCCTCGAAAGCTTCTGCCGGTACTATATCAAGGATGGTCCTGCTCACTCCTACGAGCGACTTGCGCTGGTCAGGCTTCGTGCAGTGGGTGGAGATGCAGTTTTGGGTGCGCAGGTTGAACGTCTTCGTGATGGGTATATTTACACTACGAAAAGTATTAATCCAAAGGAGGTTCGGGAACTTCGGGAAAAACAGTTTCGGGAAAAGGTGAAGGACGGCCGGTTGAATGTCAAGTT
>CAZIYW010000056.1:0-34270 GCA_964543525.1 uncultured Fibrobacterota bacterium
GTTCCGTATCAGTAAAGCATGCCAGTCCGGCATGATGGTTCCAGGAGGCACTTCCCGGAAAGAGTTGATCGGCTGGATGCATTTTTTTCAAACTTTCATAGACAGGAATGCAGCAATCGGGACCTGTCTCGGTATTAAAACCTTCTGCACGCCCGGGCATGGATTCCGTGTACCAGAAAACAGGAGGCACATACGTATACGGCCCGGACATTTTAACGCCGCTTGCCCCTCGCAATACAGAGGGATGGTGGGATGCGCTTGAAAGGGACGGTAATCCAGGGTATGTCTCCTCCAGCACATCAAGATACATCCGCTCCACAGGCGGAGGCGGCGGATAATCACTGCCGTAAAACCACGCGATGAAACAGGGATGGTTACGGAGTCTTTTTATCTGATCGCGGAGAGATTCACGTGCGACAGTCATATCACCCGGTTTCCAGGCATCCCAGTCCTCCCAGTGGGTACAGCAGGGCCACCCGGCCAGTACCAGAATGCCTTCCTGATCGCAGAGTTCCCAGAAATGATCACTCGCCAGTTTCCCTTCGAGGCGGAAAGTGTTAAGATTCATATTCTTCAGCATTGCCACATCAATTCTATCCTGCTCATCCGATTGACGCAGCATCAGATCACAGGTCCAGGCTGAACCGCGGATCAGGATATCTTTGCCATTGATGGTAAACTGACGCGCACCGTGTTCATTTATCCGCGACTGGATATCCCTGACGCCGAAGGTTATTTCACTAGTATCCGACACGGCGCCGCCTATGAGAAACTGTAATGACATCGTATAGAGCTCAGGGGCGCCGAGCTGATAGGGCCACCACACTCGGGGATTATCAATTATCAACTCAGGGATATCGGTATGGGTAAAACGGACAGTTTTATCTTCAAAGGGTGACAGCGTCACTTCCCTTTCAAACGTTCTCCCGTCAACAGAGCCTTGTAACACGCCGGTTATATTTTCCGAGCCGGTATTTACCAGTTCGGCGCTGAGAGTAAGTGCCGCTTTTTTAAAATCGGCTATATCAAGTGTGCTTCCGACAAAAGGATTTTTTATCGCCACCGCGCCGGTTGTATAAATTGATACCGGTTGCCATATTCCCATTGAGTCATCGGGCGGAACCGGACTCCAGTCAATAAATGTAATGCTCAGATCATCCGGTTGTGGTGCGAAAATTTCCAGGGCCAGAACATTCTTTTTACCCGGCTTGATAACCTTTGTCACGTTAATATCATACCGGCGAAAGGAGCCGGTTATATAATCATCTGCCGCAATACGTTTCCCATTGAGCCAGATATGGGCGCGATAATTTATTCCCCTGAACCGGATCCAGACCTGCTCCTCTTCACCTGTTTCTGAAAAATAGAACTCGTTTCTGTACCACCATGATTTTCTGAACGGACTGTCATCAGGCATGTAGTGAAACGAAAAATGGGACGTTTTACCGTGCTTATACCCCGGTATATCTTTCATATTCAGACCAAAGAAGGGATCGCTATAAACCCCGTTTTCAACCAGTCCGGCAACAACGGTTCCGGGAACCGTTACCGGATACCATTCATCCGGTTTAAAATTGGTTGTAGAAATTTTTTCACCAAAAACAGTAACTTTTTCAGATGATTGTAAAAACCAGTTTTTTGCTATTGTATACTCCTTCAAATCTTCCTCTCAGAGCGGTTATAAAGTATGTGCTATTATAAAAATATTGTTGGACGTACACGTTTTAAAAATGTACGATATAATCTAAAGTAAGTAAAGTAAAATTTATAGTTTTCGCGGAGTTAACCGCCAGTCTTTTCGCCGTATATACAGCAGATAATCGTGATCATCTTCATGATTAACAGCATAAAAGTATCTGGTAAATATTTTATAAATCCGCGATTCAAATAGCTGTAAAGGTTCTTGACAGGGATCCACTATTGGTTCTGGTATATTCGTCTTCAATGACCTGGTGGATTACATATAAAACTAGTCGACAGTAATTTCTCCGGCTTTCTGTAGTGCAATTTTCGTGAGAATAGGGCCAATTATCTCGAAAAAGATACAGGTGGCGGTAACAGTGGTGATGACGGTTACCCCGATATAATCTCCGGAAGCAACAACTGTATCATGTGTTTTCTCGATAATTCTGCCCATGCCGGCGAATTCCTGTTTGACAATAAGTGACAATCCAATGGCGACACCGGCCTGTGATAATATCCCAAGGCCAATGTAATTCTTTATAGCAGTACCCACCTTTCCAATCCTCGCACCGATACGGGAACCTCCAATCAACCCGGCGCTGCGGGAGAGAATATACACAACACCCAACAGACCCAGAGACGGCAACGCGCCAAGATGCAGATTCGCTCCGGCCAGAGCAAAAAAGAGCGTATACATCGTTGGCATGATATGGCTCAATTCTTCACCTATTTTTTCAACAAAACCATGAGGCTGGGTATTAACAATAACCATACCTACAACCATATTTGTCAATATAAGTGAAAAATGGAATAAAATGCACAGTCCGGAAACAATGAACGAAAATGAAATAATGAGAATTAACAGGTCCCGGCTGTTTTTAAATCTTCTCCCCAAAACACAGAAAAGCACTCCGGCAGCAATACCCGTAATGACGCTGAAGAAAACCTCACGAAGGGGATCCAGCAATATCAAAAAGATATTTTCAACACCTTCACCGGTCTCATGCAGCAGCATTGTACGTGCTATGGCAGCGGCAAAACCGAAGATAATTATACCCAGGCCGTCATCGAAACCGACAACCGCATACAGGGCTTTGGTAAGCGGTCCTTTCGCCTTGTATTCATGTATCACGGCTACGGTTCCTGCCGGCGCCGATGCGGGCGCAATTGCTCCGAAAATAAGTGCAAGCGGCCAGTTTCCCGTAATGAGATATACTGCTGCCAACACCAGCAAAAACGCTCCGAAAGATTCCGCAAATATTATAGTGATGATACCCAGTCCCTGCTTACGAAGGGAACTGAAACTTAACTCCATACCGATTGTCAATGCAACCAGCGCCAGCGCCATATGCGTAATAAACGACAACGAATCCAGAATTTCCTTATGCGGAACCCACGGCAGGACTTTGAATGAAGATATTTCCAGTGTATTCCCGATCAGTACCCCGACAACCATATACCCTATTATGGAAGGAAGACGCACCCATTTCATTGTTTTCCCCATATAAAAACTGGCCAACAGAAAAATACCGGTAAAAAGTAATATCGGGAATGTATGCTCCATATTTAATTACTCCAAAAAATCAGCATCCGTCTGAAAAGGGGCGACAAGGGTCATTTCGCTGTTATAAACTCAAACTGCCAGAACAATAAAACACATCCTGTACCAGCACCAACACCCCGGTTTCCATCTTTATATCGCCGACAATATCATTTATCCTGCGAATCGATTCATTTGTCATCGTCCTGGGAACTACTGCAATAATAATGCGGTTAAATCCTTTCATGGTATCTGTGAAAAAACCACTGAACAACGGCAGTCGGTTCAGATAGTGGGCCGTATCATCAGCCCGGATAATGGAAGCGTAACAGTCGTCAATTTCAGAAAAAACCTGCAGGATATCTTCAAAGTAATCCTCCGCCTGCACAATCACATGAAAAAGTGATTTTTCCGGGCCTGCTTTTGTATCAACCTCGTCCACCGTAAAACGCAAAAAGGTCTCCTGTACAGCCAATGCCGACTCTCCGGCAAGAATCTCCCGTACCGCATCCGGATTATTCAATACCCGTGAGATTTTTGAAAGGAGATGAATATGCTCGTTGCGTTGTTCTTTCGGTCCGACAATAAATACAAACACATTAACCTTCTGTCCATCAAGAGAGTTGAAATCAACACCGTCCTTATGGACTATCACGCCCACGACAAATTCATCGACACCCTCAAGCGCGCAATGAGGAATTGCTATATGCTTCCCGAAGCCGGTTGTACCGAGAGCTTCCCTGTTTTCAAGCGCTTTAAAAACAGTCTCTTCAGGAACAGACGCGAGGACCCGGCATTTTTTTGCGGTTTTTGCAATTTCCTTTAATATGGCGTGCTTATCGGCCGCAGTACTGCCGATTACTATAGATTCTTCTCTTAAAGCGTCCGCCAGTTTCATGGTAAACCCCATTTGAAAAATGATAGGTTCTTTTCCAATCGTTTCATCTTAAGCCGATTCTTTTATGACAACATCAAAATTCGAAAAGTGAAAAAATAATTAATTATGTTCAAAAGGAGTGTTATAATTATATTTTTTTCATATGGACACGAACTGGCAGGCTAATTATAATCAGAATCCGAAATTACTCAAGATTTTTCATACAACTAAAATTTTGCGGAAACCCATCACCGGTATTGTCTCCGGCTACCATGAGCTGCCGTACATTTTAGTGGCCCCGGATGAAGAAAAACCTTCCAATTCGGTGGAAATTAATGGTAAGATTAATGTATCACCGAAGTTTATTATTTCACCGTCTGCATTGCAGGAGAGTTTCAGTGATGTATTTGATCCTGAGACATTTGACAAGGAGATTGAAGGCAGGCTCTTTTCCTTTGCCTACAGCAATAAAAAAAATATAAAAGTTGAGAGTGAATATTTTTCTGTTAAAAATTTTAAGGAGAGTGCCAAAGATCATCTCGAACGCATTCATGATCAGCTTTTAAGTCAGGAAAATATAAAAACCGGCCTTATTTTCGGGCCACGTTTCAAATATTATCCGATATCTATTGACCGGTTTATTAATGAAATTATTGATCGCGAATTCAGGATATAATCCGATAAAAGGGTTACCATGTTTGAAAAGCCGCAATATATTACTCCCGACGGTTACCGGCGCAGTTCAAAGAATCCGTTTAAAAAGCAAAAGGTAACCAAGGCTCCGGCAAAGAAAAAGCTTCTTTCAGCCCGAAGACTGCCTAAAAATGTACAAAAAGGTATCAGCCCTGACGCGGCGAAATTGATCGCCCGGGCAATAAAAGGTATGTTGCATCAATAATGTGGCTCATGTCATTCTATCGATTTTATTGTTCATTCCTGTTCGGCTGTAGTGTCTACTTCTTTCTTATCCGCAATATCTGGCTCGGCATTCTGGCTATTGTGCTGTTCCGGTTAATCTGGTACTTTATCGAGCGGCTACTCAGACACAGAAGTATACAGAAAAATTTCAACGCCCATATCGCGGCATTCAAACAGGAGTACGGCCCTTACGGTATTCGTCTCGCCAATAAAGCGAATCAGGAGTGGCGAATCAAAGAAAGCCTTGCGGAAGTATTCACTCCGGATATAAAAAAGTTGAAAAAAGCCGTTGAACAGCTCGACATGATGAATACATTGTTTAACGCAGGGATGCGGCCTGATGGAGATGAATACCTGCTGCATGATCTGAAGCTCAAGTATGGAAAACTGCGATTGGAAAAGGAAAAATAAGATGAGTGAAATAATCGAAAGGATGGAAGGAATCTAACGCGTTCAAAAAAAGGAAAATGAAAAGAAGCTACTCTCGTTCAAACCTCTAATCTTCCTCTTCCAGCCAACCTTTTTTAACAGCCATTCTGATAAAGGCATCAACGACCTCAGGATCGAATTCTTTTCCCTTATTGTCGGTTAATCGTCGCAATGCTTCGCGTTTACCGAGACTGTCGCGGTAGGGACGGTTTGAGGTCATAGCTTCAAACGCGTCGGCGACATGGATGATGCGGGCGCCGAGCGGGATCTCATCGCCGCTTAGTCCGTCAGGATACCCGGAGCCGTCGTGGTGTTCATGATGATGCAGTATCAGGGAATGCAACTCTTTCAGAAAAGGAACTTCCTTTACAATATTGGCGCCGAGAGTGCTGTGCGTTTTCATAACACCGTCAAACTCTTCTCGAGTCAAGGGTCCCGGTTTATTGAGGATATAGCCTGGAATACCAATTTTACCGATATCATGCAGCAGCCCGCCGTCACGGATAACACCAATGCTTCTTGCATCAACGTTCATCTCTTCCGCGATTGCCTCGGCGATATTCATAACATTTTCGGAGTGACCGTGCGTATAGGTATCCTTGGCGTCAACCGCAATCGCGAGGGCTTTAATAGTACGGATATAATTTTCTTTCATCTGATTATAGAGCAGTGCACTCGTCAAGGCAATTCTGGTCTGACTGACAATACTGGCCAGCAAAGCGATATTCTCATCTCTGTTTTCAGGAATTTTTTCTGCGCCGAAATATAGTGCGCCGAAATTGAAGTCCTCCCACATAAGGGGAATGACATGGCTGAATTGCAACGGAACTTCCAGCGAGGTTTTCTCAGGAACCACCAGCTCAAGGAACCGCGGTTTAATCCGTTTCCGCATGATCGGCGCCTTTGTTTCCCGGGTATATTCAGCAACCGATTCATCAATAATTTTGCCCACCCATTCCTCCGACAACTGTGCCCGGGTCCAGTAAACAAAATCATGGAAACGCTTCTTCACAACGAGAAACCCGATAACGTCAATTGAAAAATATTTCCGTACTGTTTCAAACAGGCATTTAATGACCTCTAACAAGTCCACCAGACCGACAAAATGCTCCGAATAATTGCAGATGAGTGACAATTCGGATAGTTTCTGATTAAGGGAGGTATATAACTTGGCATTGTTTACAGCGGTTCCCGCCTGTGAAGCAAGCACCTCCACCATATTTAAATCAACTTCGGTGAAGGTATACTCCTCCTCACTGATGAGATTAACAACCCCGATCATCTCCTCCCCTGCTTTTAACGGCACGGACAGAATCGAATGCGAATGATCCGCGGGAAGAGGAATTGTCACCGCGGGAAACGGTTCTCCACCGTTAACGATCAGTGACCGGGCATGCCGTACCACCCATTTTGAAATAGGCCACTCATTCACTGCTGAAAGGCTGCTTACCTTTGGCCCGGACAGCGTTCCCTTGTAACGGACAACCTCCAGCTTCTCCATATCGTTATCAACGAGCAGAATGGAACCGCGCTCAGCCTTTATTACCTCAAGACAGAATTGAAAGGTAACATCAAGAATGTCTGAAACCCGATGGGTATTGGCAAGTTTATTGGCAATATCATGCAATGAGACTAATTTCGAGAGAGCAACATTCTGTTTTATTAAATTAACGGTGTGTAATGCCTGGGTTATTTTCGAATAGAGCACTTCCATTTGAAAGGGTTTGATCACATAATCGTACGCCCCGTTATGAATCGCTTCGATAGCGGTATTCATATCGGGAAAACCGGTAATAATGATTATCGGCGTGATGGTGTCGAATTTCCTCACTTCCTTAAGGAAATCGAGACCTTTCATTATCGGCATCTGTATATCGGTGATAACCAGGAGGGGTTTTTTCTCTTTAAAAAGCCTTAATGCTTCAGCACCGTCAGCAGCAGTGATCGGAGAATGGCCTTTAACCTTAAGAAACTGTGCTATCATGGCGCTGATAGCAGTTTCGTCATCAACAATGAGAATCACATCTTCTTGGTGTTGCATCATGCGTTATATTGTTTCAACCCAGAGTACGACGTTTAAAATTTCTTAAAATACTTCCGGAAAAAATGGTATATAAAGATAAATTAAAGCCTGTTAAAAAATGTGAATTTGTCTATGAAATAGAGTACCTGCGCACCGGGATTAAATTATACCATGAAATATGCATCTATGGAAAGTGATTAATTATTTCATGTTAATATAGACCGATTTTTACTTCGTATTCCGTTGCGTCCCCTCAATCCCCCGGAGGGGGACTGAGGGGGCGCAGATGTCAATTATTAACAAGAACTAATTATTTCCAGTGATACCCCATGCTGAGTGAATAAGTACCGGGCAGATCATTTGAAACCATATAAGAGAAATCGAAAAAGAGCGATCTCTTAAAGAGATTTATTCCCGCACCGAAAAACAGCCGCTTGGATTCATCGAGCCCCACACGCAGCGCGACTATTTTCTGAACGGTGTATTCCACACCGTATGCAGCGGCAGTAAATACCAGTCCCGGTTCATCTTTTACACTCTGCTTCTCCGGTTCTTTTTCATCGTCTCCGAGAAAAATGTATCCGACGCCGTCATTTCCCAGGAGATCGGGTGACTTATACATGATACGTATCTTTCCATAGATATAGGGTATCTCCCTCTGCCACCCGATGCCAAGGCGGGCATGGGGTAATGCGTTATTATGATAGTCAGAACTCCAGCGGATATAATTGGTCGTTATATCATCCAGAAGAAGCGAAAAGCGTACCCCGGCCCTGGGTAATTCGACAGTGGTTCCGACATCAAGGCCGATACCGTACCCTGTCCAGTCAATGAGTCTTCGCCGTTGACAATGAAATGACGCGCCGGCTGTAGCGGAAATATTCGCAGTCGAAAGAATGGTATAGCCGAACGAGAAATTCATGAACACTTCGGAAGAACTCTCATAAGTTAATTTTGACTCATCATAAATGGGAATATCCGTATCCGGATACACATCAAACCCCTCGGTAATTTCAATATTCGGGATATAAATATACCCGGCAAATACGCCGGCGCCAATATTGTCTTTAATTTGTGTTACAAAGGAAGCCAGCGTAGTACTAAACGTGTTATCAAAATAGCCGGAATAGGAAAGAGAAAGGGCACGTGCCGATTCCAGGGATATATTTGCAGGATTACTCATGGGGGAACCGTCACGGGAGAATGCAAGTGGGGAACCGCCCAAAGCAGAATACTGCGGAAACACAAAAATCGCCTTGTTTGCATTGGAGTAATAATCACCGGCGTCGAGCGGAATAACTAAAATACAAATTGTGCATAGTAGTGTTAAAAATGATGTTCTATACATAAGTATTACTCAATATTTTAAATGATAAGTAGCCTGAACTTGTAAAATAGTATTATTTTAATGCAAATTATAATGGTTTTAGTTATTAGACTTGTTGCATAATTAAAATTAACATGAAAAATATGCTGTTTATACTTAAAAAAAAGCACTTTTTAACCCCTAAAAACAAATTATGCAACAACTCTATTAATTTACCATTAAATTTTACTGTTTCCTGATATATTTTCATATAAAATACATCATAACTGCTATATATACGTTTATAAAACATGATTTATTCTATTCGGGAATTTAAGAAAGATAATAATAAAATTGAAAAACTGGTATAAAAAGCATATTTCTGACTTGATAACTGCTTACTAACTTTCTATATTGATACTCAAGGGGCGCATGGCTCAGTTGGTTAGAGCGCCGCGTTCACATCGCGGAGAGCGCTGGTTCAAGTCCAGCTGCGCCCATTATCCATAACTTTTTTACAGGATAGAACTTTCCTGCCCTATGCTGAACAGATACCATACACGGATTAAACTCACCCTGCAGTCTCTACTGAACACCCAATCCCTGTTACCGTTAATTACCTTTATTACTTTTATCTGTCTAAACACCACCGACGCCCAGCAACCCTGTCTTAAATTTATACAGCCTTCACAATGGACACCGGTTACAACACCCATCTGCACGTTATCGGTCTATGCATGTTTAGACGTTAAAACTATACGTTTCAAGGCACAATATGTCCCTCACAACGATTCATTATCACGGATAATAACTATCGGACATCTTACCCGACGACCCTTTAAACTAATATGGGATATTTCAGACGTTCCAAATCAACTCACGTATGGGCTCACCTGCCTTGCAGAAGCTGAGTTTATCGACGGAAAAATTGAGACATTGCGGCAGGAAGGAATATTTCTTACACACCACGATATACACCCACCCGAATATAAAATATCATTCTCACACGCAAACAAATTTAACACCAACCGTCAATCACTTACCCTTACATCCCCCGGACTCAATGCAAAAGCACTCGTGAATATATCGTGGAATAAAAAAGCGCTCATGTTTCACATCTCCGTTTCCAACTCCCTCTTCTACACCACATTACCGAAAAAAAAGCTTAAAAAACTCGGCACCAAGATAAGTATTGATGTGCATAATAAACGGACGCCTTATATTACCGAAGATATGCTTATCTACATGATACCGGTAATCAATAAACCGTATCAGGTAATTGCCAAGTCCAAATATAACCCTGACGGGACTTTTGATATAAAAGAGACATATGACACCTGCTATTTTGTCCATGAAGTGACTGCAGAGAATTTTAAGGGGTACACCATTGACTTCGCTGTTCCAGGCACCGTACTGGGAAACCCTCTGCCCAAGATTCTCGGGTGTAACATTATCACCACGGTCCTCGATGAAAGCTCAACGATTAAGGAACTATCCTGGGTTAAAGGCAATCACTACATTATTCACTCACCATTCTCTTATGGTAAACTCTTTCTTATGGAAAAGCCGTTTCTGGCAAACCCAATCCTTCTCTGGCTAATCTCCTTTGCCGGCGGCTTAATTCTCGGGTTCCTCGGTATAGCGCTTTTCAGATTAACCAGAAAATTCAATACGCTTATTCGCTTTGAAAACGCTGAACATGAAGATAAACTTATTAAAAACATTACAACTATCATCGATGCTGAAATTACCAATCATAAATTCACCATCGCCGACATTGCCAAAAAAATTTCTCTGCCGCCACAGAAAGTAAATAAAATTATCAAGAGATACTGCGGTAAATCCTTTAAAAAACATCTGGACTTCTCCCGAATTGAAATAGTAAAAGAACGACTCCGCTCCTCAAACGCCAGTGAAATCTCAATAGCAAAATCGTGTGGATTTATTTCTGTCGATGAAATGGAAAAAATCTTTCGTGCCTATACCGGCACTACCCCCTATCGATACCGTGAAGAGAACAGAATTACCTGAAACACCGTTAACGCAATCAAATTGCAGAAAGAGGCACGATCGGCCGTGAGAGATAATTCCGTCCGGAAGCATCTCATTTCTGACGTGATGCCAGATATAATGCCTTCTGAATTTCGAGATCAAGTCGGTTTTTATCATAGGGCTTGGTCAGCCAGCGGAAGATATTCATCTTTTTGATGCTTTTGTGGAGCGGTTGGTATCCGGAAACAACAATAATTATCAGGTCAGGCTTTAACTCCCGAAACCTGGTAATAACCTCGTGAGGATTCTTTTCCCCGAGTTTCCAATCCATTATTAAAACACGGCATTCATCAAGGTTCTCTTTAAGTACCCGTAGTCCCTCCTCCACCAGAGAAGCTTGGAGAGTTTTATAGGAGAGTTCGGTAAGGAAAAATTCGAGGATATTGCACATTTTAGGATCATCATCAAGAATGAGTACTGTGGTAGACACACGATTTACCAGAACCGCTTTAGTGTCAACATCAATACTGGTTTCACTGCTTTCAGGAATCTCAATGCGGAAGGTGGTTCCCTGCGAATCGGATTTCTCCACAAAAACCACCCCTTTATGAAGGGAGACTATTCTTCGTACCAGTGCCAGACCGAGCCCGGTACCTTTTCCTTTTTTCTTGGTAGTGTAAAAAGGATCGAATATCTTTTCGGCTATAGCGGGTGGTATACCAACGCCGGTATCGGAAAACCGAATAACAACAGTCTTATCTCCTCCCTCATTTTCAGCCAGGAAACACTCGATGGAAATGATCCCACCTTCGGGCATTGCATCACGGGCATTGCCGAATAAATTCTGAAATATGCGTTTCAAGTAATCAGGATCCGCCTGTATCCAGAGATGATCTTCGTGAATATTAAGAGCCACATCATACAGATCACCGATCTGGTCGGTAAAATGAGGTACCACCTCTCTGAGAAATTTCGCAATATTTAACTGGTTGTAATTCAAGGGTTTTTTCCGGCCTAATGCCAGAAGCTCGGAAATGAGGAATCGTGCATCGGTGAGTGTTTCGGCAATAAGGTTCATTTCCTGCCTGGTCTTAATCTCTTTTGTCTCTCCTTTCACCCGATCCGTTATGTCAGTCACTGTTTGCAGGATATTATTGAAATCATGAGCCATACCGCTTGCCAGCGTGCCTAATGATTCCATTTTTTTATACTGGAACAGACGCTGCTCCATCTCTTCCCGCTGCGAAATTGCCAGTTCACGGTCGGTTACGTCAACCATATTTCCTTCAAATGTATTGTTTTTCTCCTTATCGGCACGAATAATCAGATCAACATACTTCATCCCGTTACTTATGTCTTTCACTTTAAAAGTACCCTGCAACGGTAACCCGTCTAATGAAATCTTTACCGTATCCTCAAAAAAATTCTGTATATGCTTACCCACCATGTTGTCGATGGTTCGGCCGAATTTCTCTTCCGAGAGCGCTTTTGCCCAGAGGATCTTTCCTTTCTTATCCACCTTGAAGAGTATAAGCGGCAGTGTGGTACCGACATTTGAAAACCGTCCTTCAGATGCTGCAATTTTTTCAATTGATCGCTGATTATTTCTCGAAATCAAACCACTTATCAGTGAAGCGATTAACAACATAATCAAACCGGGCATATAGTAAAGGATCCATTCTTTCAGACCGTAATTACTCAACGGTAAAGCAACAATGCAGAACAGGCAGTAGGCAAGAACCGACAGCAATCCGGTAAAAAAGGAGAGTGATTCCTGGTTATGCAGAGCGGTAAAACCGATGACAATAAAGTATGCCGGAAAAAAGGCAAAATGAATCCATTTTGGTGAAAGACCGGCCGAATAAAATGTCCACATAAACACCGTGATAATAGTGACATCGAAAAAAGAACTCAGGAACGTAATGAATCGAGAGATTGGCCGTCTTTGAGATTCAAAAAGGAACATGCCGTTATACAGACAGATGAAAATCAGAAGGCCGATTTGAATGGCACAGATACCAAAATCAATTCCATTGATTGCGAAGAGATACAATGACAGGAATGCGCATATTGATGCAAAGATAAAACGGACTCGGGCTAAAAGTTTCTCGGATTGCGCTTCGGCAAGAAGAAGTGAAATTTCTCCGATGGGTGGTTTTTTGTCTTCCATTCTCGTTCAGACACCTCAATATCAATCTGTTATGATACTACTTTCTCCCCGGTAAAACTGTGTAAAATAGTGGTTCAACATCCATAAAGCAACTTACATTTAACCTCCAGTGTAATTTAATAATACAATACCGATCGGGAGATGGCATTAAAAAATTGTAGTATCGGGGTATTTTACCAAACCCAGTACTCCCGGTTGCTTCTTCCCGTCACATGCCCGTCGAAACGCGTATCATTTACCGTGACAAGCATCTGCATTGCAAGAAATTTAACAACATCATCCGCCGGATGACCGTAGGGGTTATGCATACCGCATGAAATAACAGCGCGTTCGGGATTAATATAACCATAGAACCGTGCATGCAGCGATCCCCGGCTTCCATGATGCGGGACTACTACAATATCCGAAGAGAGTGTCCTGGTATAGGTCGCAGTTAATTTTTCAGCGGCAATGGTATCGATATCACTAGTTATCAGCACGGAGGTGTTGCCGTGAACGAGTTTGAAACAGAGACTGAATCGGTTCTTATCAAAGTTATCGGTGATCCACTGGTTTGATGCGGAATCCCGGGGCGGCCACAGGCACGCAACATATACATTGTCAAGTAATGCCAGCGTATCTCCCTGGGCAACCGTATGAAACCGGAGCGTGGAGGACCAGGCTGCCGCACAGTTCCGCAATGCCGCAGTATCCTCATAGGGGCTTGTTATTATCGTTCCGCTGAATCGCAGTGACGGCGGCAGCAACTGCAGATTCCCCATGTGGTCACGATCCCCGTGCGAAATAACAATAGCCTTGATATAAGGACTGCCGATACGTGCATACCCGTCACACCAGTTTGTAAAAGCGCCGGTATCACCGACATCCCAGATCACTGCATTCGTATTCATGACCCCTGCCTGCGATAATCCCTGACCGACGTCAAATACCGAAAAGACAAATTCCCCGCTTTGGGTTTCCGGGTTGATGTGTACCGGCCCGGAGCACCCCATTGCCACTGCAAGGGGAATTACAACCGCCGCTATATCAGAAAAGGAAATGTGCTTTTGCATACAATGAACAGCCTTCATCATTGGATGATACGACCGGTACGGTCATGGTTATTTCACTGAACGATTTTTCGAACAAATCTATCCGCTCATTCACTCCCAGTGCGATATCGCGCTGAGAATTACTGTTGGTAAAATACGTAATAAAGGGAGCAAGAAGCAGGGAAGAAAATAATTTAACGCCCGGCCGGATATGCGCGGTTACCCGCCAGTAGTTATTTACATCCAGATTGTAGGAGCAGGTGGCAGCCAGGGAAACCATTGACGTAATATCATACTCCCCCGACAGGTTAACCCGGTGTTTGATCCTGTCGGTAATATTGTTTACATTAAACGAATATCGGAGTGAATAGACACAGGGGGTATATCCGCTCAGTTTACAGGAGGCTCTGCAGTCTGCCCGGCTTCCTTCCGTTATATAGGAAAGCGAAATATACTGCCGGCAGAACCGGAGCCAGTCACCCGAAATGGTGAGTACTGCACAGGTTATATCACCCGTGGCGCTGTCATTGACTCCCAGGCGGGAATAGAATGAATGTACCAGGCTGCTCCGCGGCGCAAAAAAATGTCCCGGTATTCTTACATACGAAAAAGTATGTGTCTGTTTTTCCAGACGGTGTGATAAGGAAACGGCAAGCGGAACGGCCGGTGCTTCCAGTAGCTGCGCACCGCTTTCAAGATCCAGTGCGAATGGTCCCAGTTTCGCCTGCACCCCTCCATGTATCGATAGTGTCGTATCCGGTGAATCATCATCCGTCTCAATAGAAGCGCCCGAAAGCGCACCATACAGAGAGAAAACCCGCGTGGGACGGATTACTGCTTTTAAACCAACTACCGACTCGGTTTCCCGGGTGTGCAAGAGCACCTGCAGCTTATTTCTCCGACCGAAGGGCGTTGCGCTTGCAAATCCGTTCCAGGTTCGCGATGCACCGCAGAGCCAGTTGTATTTTACAGTATCTGCAGCGCTGGAAAACCCGGGAAAATAACCGTAAAACAGCCCCCGGTTCATGGTAAAGCTGAAATTACCCGCCTGCAGAGTACCAATCCGAGGTATTTCAATGACGAAACGACGGCGACGCCACCGTGCATAGGTGTCCTCAAAAAAGACCGTTCCCTCCGCGCGTATCGGTTTAACCGGTTTTACTGAAAAACGTACTGATTGATACATTTTCTGACCGAATCCGGAGAGTCGTGATAAGAATGCTATATTGGCAAAAGAGGAAACCCGGTTTTTCTCAAAGGAGAGTAATGCTTTCAACGGCTGGAGACAGGGAAAATCCCTGAAAAAGACGGTGATATTATCCTTTGTCCATGGTTCATACCGGGATAATATTTTCGCCTGCACCGGCAGGTCATCCGGCAAATCAGGGAATATATCCCGTAAATAGCGTAATTCACCAAGCGGTACACAGAGCGGCTGCTCATAAAAAGGCTGCACCCGTTCCCAGACGGTGGAATCAAAAAAGCCCTCATCCATTTCGATACGGGCAGTGCGCTCATCAGCCGGATAGTCTTCATGCGCCCATCCAAAACCGGCTGCTGCACCGGTCACATAATATCCCGAAACAAGTATCAGTATAGCCGTTAAGGAGGAGCCGGATACTGTCGCCGGTAAAGTCAACCGGCGGGCAGGTCGTTTCAATCTGGTATTTACGCAACTTCTCGGTAGCATCTTTTTATGTATTATCTATATTTTATAGACTGAATTTTATGGACTGAAAACCGTATAACGGGGTGACATTCGAAATAGAGCAACCGGGAATACCACGCAGTGTCACCACCTTCAGCAGCCGGGTGAATAAGTAAAATAGTATTACGGAAAAGAATAAACGCGGTAAAACGTATATTTATTAGCCGAGTATCCGGTCACTCTGAGAAAATTAAAGCACGTGCAGCGCTGATTTCCTCCGTGAGCGAACTATATGCCGAAGACTAATGACAACAGCCGAATTATGAAAGGATTAGCAGGGATCCGTCGCTCTTATCAGATGGTGTCCTCTGTTATGAGGATTTTTAAGGCTCGTGCCGCGCCGGCAGCGCTCTGTATCAGTATATTAGTATTCCTGCCGAAAGAGCATGCTGTCGCGCAGGATTCGCTGGTACCCTCCCCCGCTGTTGATACTCCGGCTCCTTTTTCTCCGCCGGATTCCGCACAGACGGATATGCACCCACCGGTACCCGAACCGGGAGCGAAAAAACCGAAACTTGCTCTGGTGCTCAGCGGCGGCGGTGCGCGCGGTATGGCTCAGATAGGTGTCCTGCAGGCATTTGAAGAGGCCGGTATTGTACCGGATATAATCATTGCCAACAGCATGGGGGCGATAATCGGCAGCCTCTATGCTGCGGGTTTCTCAGTGGCAACCATAGATTCACTCATGAAAAGTATTAACTGGGATGCGATATTTGCCAACACTACCGGTAGAAGGAATATCCCGGTAAGTCAAAAAAATGAACCTATCAATTACCTGTTCGAACTGCGCTTTGACAAGGAGTTAATGCCCATACTCCCCAATTCGATCT
Source organism: uncultured Fibrobacterota bacterium (assembly GCA_964543525.1). Classification (GTDB taxonomy): domain Bacteria; phylum Fibrobacterota; class Chitinivibrionia; order Chitinivibrionales; family JANQEN01; genus CBDVBE01. Next base: position 16,508 of record CAZIYW010000056.1, read on the forward strand.
CTCACGGACAGGCTATCTATGACATTCTTACACCGATACTTTCCGCACCGCAATTCCATGCCCACGCCGATTTCAACAACTTCCGGATACCGCTGCGAATTGTCACCACCGACATTCTCACCGGACGATCAATAGTCTTTTCAGAAGGAAATTTACTTGAGATTATCCGTGCATCCTGCGGGATACCGCTCGCTTTTTCACCGGTTGAAGTCGATACGATGCTTCTTCTGGACGGCGGGCTCACGGCCAATATTCCGGTTGAAGCCGCGTTCAAAGAAAACCCCGACTTCATTATTGCCGTTGATGTTACCTCGCCCATGTGGGAAAAAGATGATCTGTACAATCCTATACACCTCTTTGATCAGGTGGTCGCCATCGGTATCGACAAACAGAAAAAAATTCAGCGAAAACTTGCCGACGTGGTTATCAGCCCGGAACTTGCCGGTTTTGTCAACACTGATTTCTCACAAACCGATACGGTTATCTCCCGCGGATATGCCGCGGCAAAAGAGATGATACCGGAAATCCGGCAGCGATTGGCAACCATTCAGCAAACCGCACCGGCACTTCCTCCACCGGACAGTATCTCCCTTCCCGTCACCTTTACTGTTGAAGAAATTATCGTAAAAAACGGATCCAGACAGAAACCGGTGGACAGTTGTGTTGCCGAATGCTCCAGAGGAATATCTTCAGTTATTACCGTCGATTCACTCCGTTCATTCCTCTACGACAAATTCAAACATTATCAGATGGAATTCGCCCGGATTCGGGTCCGGAAAGACACGGCAGGGCCGGGTACTTCGGTGTATATCTATCCCGGCATTGTCAAGAACATTTCTATCATCGGAAACACGCGAACATCAACCCGCCTGATTAGAAGCACTTCCGGATTGAGGAACGGGGATCTGCTGAATCAGGAAACGATACACGAAGCTATTACCGCTTTGTATGCAACCAACCTTTTTAAAAACGTAAACATTACCGTTGACTCACTGTTAACTGTTCATATCCGTGTAATTGAACAGGAGTACTGGCGGACACGTCTGGGATTGCGGTTCGATGAATACCATCTTCTTGAGGGATTTATTCAACCGGCCTATGACAACCTGTTCGGCTCGGCAATCTGTGCATCGGTACACCTGCAGTACGGCAAGACGCGTGAGAAATATGCCTTTGAACTGGAAACGAACCGGCCATGGTCTCCCCACTGGGCAAATACATTGTGCTTTCAAAGCTACATTTCACGGGAACGAATAATAAAGGACAGCACCTATATCGATACGGTATGGTACTTTGATACTACGCAAAACGAATCGCTGTCAATTGAGAAAGAAATACTCGTTTCCGACGAGAAAACGCTTAGAAAAATCGGCGTTCTGGGACGAGTCGGCACCCAGTTGGGAAACATGGTTATGCTTGACGGTGCGGTACGATTTGAGAAATTCAAAGTAACCCAGTCAGAGAAAAGTGCTTTTGAGAATCTCCTCAGTCCGGCATTTCTGCTTGGCATCCGCTATTTGATGCTGCGGCTGACCATTGACGACCTGGACAGATTCCCCTTTCCCCAAAAAGGGCAAAAACACTATATTAGTATAGGTGGCGCCACTGATAGAATTGGCGGAACAGAGAGTTTTATCAATCTCCATGGGAGTTTACGGTATTACTTCTCCTTTCGTAAAAAACACACCTGGTCTCCACAGATTACGTTTGCATGGGCAAATAAACCGTTACCACCGGTTGAACAGGTGTATATAGGCGGCTTTTTACCTGAAGAAAAATATCGTGATATCGGCGTATACCATTATGCGCCTTTTGCCGGATTAAAGCCGCGTGCGTTCTCCGGCGATATCCTGTTGCTTCTTCAGGGGTTATACCGATTTTCAATTACAAAAAAATTCTTCTTGATAACTCTGGTTAATTGGGGGTATACTTGGAATGAGCCCGGGTTTTCATTTGACAGAGAAACGGCACGATATTTCCTGGATAATTCCCTTGTCGGTGTGGGGCTGGGACTTGCTCTGGATACACCGGTCGGGCCGATAAAACTTTCATGGGGACGAATCGTTCGAGGAGCGCTCGAAAAAGATTTTAATATCTCTGAAAGGAATGTTATCTATTTCTCAGCCGGTTATGATTTTTAGGTGTCATTTTATACTTTACAGCAATGTGATACTATTATGAAGATAAATATCGCCACAAAACTGTTCCTCGGATTTCTGGCCGTTATCGGCCTTAATACCTTCTTTGTCCTTATCGTGTCGAAATTATCTCTCTTAAACAGTATCACCTCAATAGTAAAACGGCAGAACGAAGTAAAAAACATCCTCCTGCAGGTGTCGAGTCTTCATGCCAATCAGGAGCGGAGCCGGCTTATCTACAAAACAATCGGGAAAAGTGAATCCGCCAATAATTTCAGGAGAACCGGTTTTCAGGTCGCGGAGAAGTTGCGTACCGTTCAGAAAAACCTGAAAAAAATAATAGAGCTTGACTCCACCGTATCAAATACCGGCGAGTTGAATCCCGGTCTGGTTCGCCTGACAAAGGTGGTTGATGACGAGATAGTCAAGAACAACTCAATTTACAACCAGGGCTTTACCGAATATATTGCATTCTACGACCGTTCCAACCCCAAGAAAAAGCAACTTCTCAACGCGATAATCGACACTGCCGACACCAAACTGCGTAACGGTCTCGGGGTGACGGATTCCCTAATTGATCGCCATACCATGACCCGTATAAAGGAGATTGAGAGCCGTATTGATAATGTCAAGAACCTGACGCAGTTAATCCTTCTGGGCATGTCGGTGTTCTCGATCAGCTTTGCGCTTCTCTTTTCCCGGTATATCAGTCATCATCTCCGCAGGCTGCGGGAATCGGCGAGCACCATCGCCACTGGAGATTTCGATTTTAATCCGGAGGGCTATCCCCGTGATGAAATCGGGGATCTGGCCAATGCGTTCTTTGATATGGCGCACGATCTCAAAAAGACACAGGATGAATTGATACGGAAACGGCGACTTGCCGCAATCGGTGAAATCGTTGCTTCCGTAAATCACGAAATAAACAATCCACTCATGATAATTTCCGGGAATGCACAATTCCTTGAAATGACGATTGATAACGGGGTTACCCAAGACACAAAGGAGCGCATTCATGCTATCCTTGAGGAGACGGAGCGTATATCCCAAGTCACTCGAAAACTGCGAGATATTAAGAATCCGGTTGTTGAGGACTATACCTCGAGTGGTGAACAGATGATAAACCTTGACAAATCAGCTGATTAGGGCGGTATGTACAGGCGATATATAATATCGGCATTATGTGTATTTTTCGGCATTTTGTTAATCGCTTTAACAGGTCCACGATGCACTTCCGGCCAGAAGATAGTACGGGTCGGTTACGGTATGCGTCAACTTTCCGAGGCGGACTCCCTGTTTAATACCGGTAATTATGAACTGGCTAAATTGAAATACCTTAAAATCCGCGATACCAACAAAAATCCTTCGATAAAAGCCACGGCACAATATAAGCTGGGGTATGTAAACATATACTATGAAAACCCCTTTGCCGATTATGAAGCGGCATTACGCGAATTTAAACGATTTGCATCACTCTATCCGAACGATGAACGCATTGAGATGGTGAATAACTGGATCAGGCTGCTTACGGCAATTAAAAATTTTGACACCGGATTCCAGGGTAATATAAGCAAACTGAAAAATGCCCAGAACCGGCAGCAGGATATCGAAAAAAATTATACCACACTTCAGGACGCCTATCTGAACTGTGAAGTTATCAAGGACTCACTAATCAACCGGATCAAGGTGCTTGAAGGGGTTATTAAAAAACTGGGAGAAATTGAATAGCGGGAGCGTTGATGGGAGTAATCGATTCGGTAACATTTGATGAGAAGGGTTTGGTCACGGCTATTGCCCAGGATGCGGAAACGGATCAGGTGTTAATGGTCGCTTATATGAACCGTGACACCCTGCAGGAGACACTTGACACCGGGAACATGGTGTACTGGAGCCGCAGCCGGCAGAAGCGCTGGCTCAAGGGTGAGACATCGGGGCATGTGCAGCATGTTCGTGCCGTGTATATCGACTGCGACGGCGACGCACTTCTTTTTAAGATCAACCAGAAAGGCGGTGCGTGTCACATGGGATACATATCATGCTTCTATCGCAAACGAAGCGGGAACGATTGGGAAATAACCGGAAAAAAAATTGAACCATAACATGCCAACTCATTGAACGACCTGACTATGCCGCCGGAATACACACCCTCTATCGAAATATCACTGGATAATCTTGTGTACAACCTGCATCAACTGCAGAGCAGACTGCACTCGCCTGAAGCAATTATCGCTGTGGTAAAGGATAACGCCTACGGCTGCGGTGCGCCGGTTATTGCAGAAACGCTTGAAAACGAAGGAATTTCATTCTTTGCGGTCGCCTCAATGCATGAGGCACGGGAATTGCGCAGCCACGGTATCGACTCACCAATCCTGGTGCTTGGTGAAGCCACAGTAGATGAAATAACCTGGGCATCTTCGCATGATGTCCGAATAGTAATAAACGACTATGACGCGCTCACCCGAATTGCGCAATACATGATTCCTGCGACGCTTCATATTAATATTGATACCGGCATGCAGCGGCTTGGTATTGCTCCTGCGGAGACAGAATCCGCGATTGCAGTGATTGCCCGGAACCGGCATCTTACCCTGGAAGGACTCTTTACCCATTTCGCCTGTGCCGACGAACCGGGAACCGACAGTGTCACTGCACAGCTCTCCCGTTTCGATGCGGTGCAGGCTGTCGTAAAAAAGCACGGTATACCGGTCAAATATATCCATTCTTCCAACAGCGCCGCCGCCACCCGGTTTCCTGTCCCTCCCGGTCACCTGGTGCGTCCCGGTATAGTATTACTCGGCTGTAAACCTGACCCCGGCCAGGAATTCGATATTGATCTGCGCCCCATTGTCTCACTGAAAGCCCCGATAATAAAAATCAAAAAGGTAGCCCGGAGTACTGCAGTCAGTTATGGGTGGACCTATGCACCGGATGAAGACACCTCTATCGCCACTGTGCCCATCGGCTATGCACACGGCTATCCCCGGGCACTCAGCAATAAAGGCGAGGTGCTTATCAGAGGAAAACGTTTTCCCGTGGCAGGACGCGTTACCATGGATTACATTCTGGTAAATCTGGGAGCGGAGACCGATATACAAACCGGCGAAGAAGTGGTGGCCATAGGCTCGCAGAAAGACGCATGTATCACTCCGGACGATCTGGCACTGCAGACCGGTACTATCGGCTATGAAATCCTCTGCGGGTTGTCCAACCGGATTGATCGCTATTATTACCGTCAGGGTAAAATTATAAGGCGGGAACCCACACCGCTCAGTTGAGAAATTATTTTCTGTTCATGAAGGTTCCAGCTTTTCTCGGCCATGTTATTACCGCCAATGCGGTCGTCTCCGGAATTGGGAGAGGGGGAATTTACTGCTCCCCGAACACCTCCTGTGACGAAACTGCCGGATGCCACAGTTGCGGAGCATGCTCAACGGAGAAGCCGAAGCGCAGGCTGTTTTGTCCGGTTGCCGACCCGGATGCCTATACTGTCGGACAATGTATTCGTATCTCATACCTGGCACTGCATGACCTCGCGGCCGCAGGTATTGTCTTCGGCATACCGCTCTTCTGTGCCCTGGCCGTATCACTGCTGTGGCACCTGCTTTTTTCCCCCACAGCCGACTCTCCAGGAGCTATTTTTGCTACACTTTCCGCTTTGGCGACAGGTTTTCTCTTTGTGTATATCATTGAAAGAGTAGTTCGTACCCTGTTCCCGGTAACGATTGTAACCAGAAAATAAACATCATACCCGTGTTATGGATGAATGGCTTGAATTATCAGAACTTATCGATCAGGTGCAGGAGCTCTTTGATCTCAACCTGTACGATGAGGGACTGGAGCTTCTCGAACAGTACAACGATATATACCGCAATGAATGGGAGCTCCACTTTTTATACTCCCGTGCTTACTCCGAGCAGAACAAACCGGCGGAAGCCATCCCGCATCTGAAACAGGGACTGCACTTTGACAAGGACAACCCGGACTGCCTGCTGGGGCTCTTCTATGCCTATACCCAGATGAATCAGATGGCCAGGGGCGCGCGTTACCTTCTGAAAGCAAAGAAACTGTACCCGGACAACGAGCTTATCCTGAATGCCCTGATATGGTACTATTCGGAGACCAATGACTTTTCCCGGGCAGTTACCTGCTATGAAGGGGCCAAATCAATTCTTGACTACAACTCCGAAGCATTGCGTAATACCGGGATTGCTTACGAGCGCCTCGGTAATTTCAACAAAGCGCTTATCTGTTTTAAAATGTCTCTGGAGCTTAATCCGGAAGTCGATGAAACCCGCGATCTCCTGGCAGACCATTACATTCTGCGCGGTGAAACCTCTAAAAGTATCGGGCTGTATAAAAGCTACCTGGCCAAATCAAAATACAATATCCGCGCCATGTCACGGCTGGTATTCTGCCTGTCCCAGAATGATCAGATGGCTGAAGCGGAGATTGCGGCCAAGGATATTATCAGGGTCTATCCCAATTCACCAGTGGGATATGTCGACCTCGCCTATGTCTATCTGAATAATAACAAAATCAGGCAAGCTATCGAAACCGCGGACAAGGCACTGGATGTTTCGCCTATCGATGCCGAAGCCATGCGGGTCAAGGGAATAGCCTATTCCGAACTGAAACAGTACGATCAGGCGGATCGGATATTCAAGAATGCGCTTGCAATCGCACCCGAGAATCCGGAAATCATGCGTGATTTCTACCATCACCTGCGCAATGCCGGAAAGGATAAGGAGATGGAAGAACTGGTGCAGAAAGTAATCAAACAGGAATATCCCTACTGTATGGAGGATTTCTGGTTCTGTGCCGATTACTACCGGGAAAAAAACGACAACCTGAAAGCCTTTCATTTTCTCAATAAAGCCTATCGCTGTATGCCCGGTGAGAAAGAGATTATACCGCCCATGGCGGAGATACTGCTTGATATGGGGCACGCCTCTTTTGCCGTACCCATACTCAAAGGCTATATCGAAACCAAGGGATGGAACGATATTATGCATGGCTTGACAAAACATAAAAAGCTGCAGGGGAAATGGTCGCAGGAGGGACTGCGGTTCCTCCAGTTCTACGGCCAGAAACCGGTTGAATTCCGTAAATTCATCTTTGGTGTCTATATCAGAAAATTTGCCGCCATTTCACTGGTTGCTGTCATGCTCACCCTGCTGGTTTTATCCTATGTCTATTTCGATATCACCGGTTTAATTACCGTAATTCTTTTTTACTGTGCGACCATTGTTTCCATGAAAGGCACAACGTATCTGATTAACAGGCGAAAATCCGCCACATGAAACACTACCATCCCGGAAATGGAGCCTGCCGTGAATAACAAACTGGTACTGCATATCTGCTGCGCGCCCGATGAGGCCTGGGTGGTGCACACACTACGTGACCGTTACGAACTCCACTGTTTCTTCTGCAATCCCAATATCTATCCCCCGCAGGAGTATGACAAACGGCTGGCCGACGCTAAAAAGGTGGCACAGATCTATGAGGTACCGCTCACCGCGACCCCTTACGAACCGGAATCCTGGAAAAATGCTGTCAAGGACCTCGAAAAAACTCCCGAAGGCGGCGCAAGGTGTGTACAATGCTTTCTCCTGCGCCTGCGAAAAACCGCGAAATTCTGCAGAGAACTTGGCTGGAACCGCTTCACCACCGTCATGAGCATCAGTCCCCACAAACGAATCGAAATGCTGAACCGTACCGGAAACCAGGCTGCGCAAGAGTACGGTGTTACCTACAAGCAGTTCAATTTTAAGAAAAAAGACGGGTTCAAGGAGAGTATCCGGTTGAGCAGAGAGCTGGGGCTGTATCGGCAGGATTATTGCGGGTGTGTGCTGAGTAAGAAGGAGAGTGAAGAGCGGGCGCGGCGGAGAAGCGGACAGGCAGGAGGGGTGGAGTAACGAAGTGATGGGGAAAGAAAAGAGAATGTAGAATATCGAATAAGGAATGTAGACCACGACTACGACCTGATGTACGCTCGGGTAGTAGCCTGCAATGTCGAACAAGAAATGTTGAATATCGAAGGTATTCGTCCTCCTCCGCTTCCTCGTCCTCGATTCTTTTATGTAAAACGATAATACAGAATAGAATTGTACGGGTGATTGATATAAGTTGGTAGATATGATTCATAATGCATATAAATGGACATTAAAATCCAAATAATCTCATCCTCTCCGGTTCTCCGGCTCTCCCGCTCTCCAACTCTCTTCGTCTACAAATAAAATAATAATAAAAGTAGACGATTCTTCATGATGAATAGTATTTTAAGTACCAGTGATCGGAGCGTGGCGCAGTCTGGTAGCGCACTTGAATGGGGTTCAAGTGGCCGCTGGTTCAAATCCAGTCGCTCCGACCATTAAAAATCCCTCAAAAATGCTTAAAATAAGACATTTTGGGGGATTTTTATTTTTTTCACCATCCCAGCGGAAAATCCTTAAATAGTATGACTATTGTCGACATCAAACGAAAAATCGATTCTATGGAAAAGAAATACGATCGTCAGTTCAAAATTGTTTTTAATGCTATTCGCCAGCTTTTAGCCCCTCCTCCAGTTTAAAAGAAAAAACAGAAAATGGGATTCGGACCGCCCGACAAAGATTAAATAATCACCCGGCAAATGTTCAAAGAATGATACGCTCCGCTCTGGCGGAAATGATTAACAAAATGTGTATTGCGTGCCATAGCAAATTAAAAATATTTAGTCAACCTGTTAGGTTTATTTTTTGTCTCCGTCCCCAGATATATGAGATTCACCGGTCAAATAACCTGAGATTGTTCGGTCAAATTCAGTGAGATCGGCTATTCATCTCTATAATTGGTGAATTTAACACCTGTTAAAATAACTATAAAATAGTTGTAATTTTGCCGGTATGTTACTATATTGGTTACATACTGGAGTATTTATGAACTTCTCATTGCCACCTTTTCCGGAATTAGACTATATAATATTGATGGAAGCTCTTCATTCGTATCGATTTCCCCGTAAAGCGATTTCAGATTTTATAAAGAGGGGAAGGCTGATTCGTGTGAAAAAAGGGATATATATTCAAAAAGGACCCGGTATTAGCCCGGTTTCAAAAAGCGTGTTGGCATCCCTGCTTTATGGGCCTTCATATATTTCTTATGAGTCGGCGCTTTCGTATCACGGCCTTATTCCCGAAGCTGTTCACGAAATCACAAGTGCAACAGCCGGAAAATCGAAAGAGATGCATACTCCGTTAGGTATATTCAGATATGTTCATTTACCGAAGAAATATTATTCCTTCGGGTATAAGAGTGAACCCGTCGATGATTATCGGAGTTTTCTTATTGCTCTTCCCGAAAAGGCGATTTGTGATCGGGTTTTACTGGAGAAAGGCCGCTTTTTTATAAAAGGTATGAAGAGTTTTCTTTTTGAGAATCTCAGGATAGATCCTGAGGTTTTTAAAAACCTGGATACCGGAGTGTTTGAGGAAGCCGCAGAGCGGTATAAAAGAAATTCGCTGCATATACTCTTTTCCCTGAAGAAAGATTTTTAAACAATATGAAAAGTGTATTGGAATCATTACTTGATAATTCCCCGGCTGATTCGGTAGATGCTTATCGACAGGCCCTGCGTCAATTGGCACAGGAGATAGTTCTTCTTGGTCTTTGGCGGGGAAAATTTTTTGAACACGCCGCGTTTTACGGCGGTACGGCGCTCAGGATGGTATATCAATTGGACAGATTTTCCGAAGATCTTGACTTTTCACTTTTATCCGGGAACCGGTCATTCACATTATCATCGTATTTCCCATATATTATCCGTGAATTGGAGGCTTACGGATTTGAACCGGATATCAAGAAAATTAATAAAACAAATGAATCGATGGTTGAAAGCGCTTTCGTCAAACTGGGAACGCGTGATTTAAGTATCGTTATGGAAGTACCGCAGTCCATTACAAAAATTTTTGCAAAGAATGAATTGATTAAAATCAAATTCGAGATTGATATGGATCCTCCTTCAGGTTTTTTTACTGAAGCCAAATATCTTTTCCATCCACAACCGTTTTCAGTAAGGGTTTTTGATGCAAGTTCCATGTTTGCCGGCAAACTACATTCTGTAATTGCCAGGGCATGGGACAAAAGGGTAAAGGGCCGTGACTGGTATGACGTGGTCTGGTTTGTAAGCAGGGCAATATCAGCCCGTCTCAGTCATTTCCGGGCTCGGCTTATTCAGACAGGTCATCTTGGCACTAACGTGGAGTTTAATGCAGAGACGGCCATTTCTATACTTCTTGAAAGATGTGAGGAGGTTGATTTCAATGCGGCGGCCGCGGATGTCATGCCGTTTTTACGGGACAACTCGGTTCTTTCTCTCTGGAACAAGGAATTCTTTATTGATGCGATAAACAGAATTCAGTTTATTTGAATAGCATATTTCCTGCGGCTATAATTAATTTGCATTTATTGACATAAATCCGGATATTATACAATATCCGAGATTCTTCCAACGTGGGTGTAAAAATTCAACTGCCCTAAATTCCTCTATTATAATATAAGTTTATACATTTTCAATTCATGAAAAATGTCATAATTTGGGAATTTAGATTTTATGTTTAAACTATTCAAGTCAGGCTGCCGGATTAAATAAAGTTACCGCTACCACAAATCCTCAAAGCATGTATTATATTTATCAATGTAACCCCGTGGAGCTAGCTTTGAGAAAATTTTCTTTTATTCTTTTGATTTTTCCTCTGGTTGTATTAAGTCAGACCGCTATTCCAAAACCACCGGAAATAACAACTGCTGACACACTGATAAAAACCGGTGCCTCTGGAGATTATGACGGAGATCTAAATGAAGATGTGTTAGTTTATTGGGGTTTCGAAGGAGCCGGCGTTGGTGAAGTTATTAACTATGTTTCCGTTTACTCGTATGAAAAGAGTGCGCATTTATTGGTAGTCAAAGGTGAAGGACATCGATGGGCGGATAAAATCCAGTTTGTAAATTTAAATGGAGATTATTGTGTTGAACTAATAATTCGAGATAAAATTTACTCCTTCACCAACACCGGTGATAAAAAAAAACTCCACTAATCCCTGAGCAAACCAGCCGCGTCTTCAATCGCAGAGACCGCATAGTCTTCACTATCCTCGAGAAAAAAGCACAGGTAAACCTCTATACACTGAACGGCAAGAAAGTACTCACCGTTAAACTTAAGACGGGCACTTCACACCTCAGGCTTAAGGTTCCCGGTGGTATGTACGTGGTAGAAGTCTCAACCAAAAACAATTCGATGTATGAGAAAATTTCTGTGGAGAAGTGATATGCTCCTTAAATCAGCCTGTCTCTTCCAATAACCGGCTACTATCAGGCAAATCCTTTATTTCACGCTTCCGGTTTTGAGAAACGGCATGAACGTTCATCCGGAATATGCCGTGTTGAGTAGAAAATGATGGTGTACCGTACTGAGATTGTTTCAGGAACAGGTGGATTATCATGTGACGAGATATTAGAATTATTATAAAGCCAATATTTCATCAAATACACATCGGAGTTTTCATAATGATCAGCGCTCTCGTTATGTTTGTCCTGATGATAATGGTTTTTATTCTGTTGCCGTTTTGCTTTAATTAGTGTTTATGAACACTTGACAAGAGCGCCTCCTGAATCCCCCGGAGAAGACGCGCTCTTGAGTATGGATTCAGAACTCATTGGAGTACCTTTTCCGCTTTTCTCTCATTCCGATACAAGACGTAGAGAAAGACCCGCGCCCGTGACATTGCACAGCACAACTGATCTCCGCCTGCCCAGCGCTCATCATTTTCCGGATCAACGTCAATGAGAATAACGGCATCGGATTCACAGCCCTTAAAGCGCATATAGGTCATGTAGGTGATAACATGTTTCCCCCGCTCCCTGCCGTTTTCCGAAAGGGTAAAGTCACCCAGCTTCGGATCCCTGCCAATACTGGTATTCTCCATACGGTGGCCGCCGAGCACTATGACTGAATCTTCGGGCAGGCCGTTCTCTTTTACCAGCGTGGTAAGAATCTGTTCCAGTTTTTTGCGCTGGGACTCCCGGTCCGGACAAACCGCTTCAACGACCGGCTTTCCCTCCGGCATGGTGGGAAAGACCAGCATGCGGTTTCGGGAAAAGGGCTCGATATACCGGTAAATCGCCTTGGTATTGCGGCAGTTTTCGAAAAGGGTAATGGGCTCGGCTTCAACAGGTACGGCAGGCTCTGCGCTGAGACGGTAAATATTCTGGTCCGGATCATAGAATACATAGAAGAGGCTTTCCGGGGTAAGCATCTGCTGTATGGTTTCCCAGTATTCATCTTTAAAATCCTGTGCTTCATCCACAATAATCGCGTCATACGTAAGTGGCTGTTCCGCCAGGAATTCTTTAAACCGTCGGGGTACCCGCTCAGTCCAGTACTCGGTAGCGCCGCAGTCCATGGACGGTCGCCGCTCCCGTGGCAGCTTGAACAGGCAGAAACGATGGTATGCCATAGCCGTGCAGTTGGCCGAAACCGCTCTGGTAGCTTCACTGAGCATCTCTCCCAGAGGTTCGTTATAACAGAGGAGCAGTACCTTTTTCCCGTCACCGGCAAGCTCCCGTGCTTTTTTCAGGGCGATTATTGTTTTACCGGAGCCGGCGCACCCCTGGACAAAGAGCCGCCGGTGGTCATGCATCCGCAGCAGGGTGATTGACTGGCGCTCCGTAAGCCGGTGAATCCGCTTGTTTACATTGGCGACATAATCGCTCAGGCTGACGGTAAATTCAAAGGTGGGCATAAGGAGATTAAGGACGGTATCCGCTACCGAGGGGCTGTAACCCCGCCGGGCTGCATACCGGTTATTCCTGAACACGGCGGCAATGGCGGTATTGACATCGCGAAGCTGGGGTCCGATTATGGTAATCCCTTCGGCAAACGCCGGCAGGTTGTACAGGGCGACGTTTACATCGGGAAAACACACCGCCTTGCTGACATGTACCGGGGTCCTGCCGCCGGCGCTCTTTCGCAGAAACTCAAGGACAGCGCGCACATTCCTGGATGCCTGGTTGTAAGGACTCTCTTTGATGACGCTGTTGTTCTGAAACCACCGGCCGGTTGACGGCTCATACCTGATACCGCCGCCCTTGACCTCCAGCACCAGAATGCCGTAGCGGGGTGAAAAAATGAGAAAATCTATCTCACCGTCAATGCGGTTACCACGAACGTTTCTTGACAGAATATTGTAGGAGTGAAAGACCGTGTATGAGTCGTCAAGCCGGTCACGAAGTGCATGAAATACATCCAGCTCACTTTCCGAAACGGTCTCTTCAGCTATGTCTGCGGGATACATTTTCGCCACCGGTGCACTGCCCTTTCCCAATGATTATTGGCGCTATTGATAATATAATGGAATGCGGAATTGCTGCAAAGAACTGTGAGATAAAACAACGAAGTGAAATATAATTAGAGACAGAACCGGTACCCTGCGCCATGCACTGTTACAATATGTTCCGGCTCTGCGGGGTTGTCCTCGATTTTCTGCCGGAGTTTGGCGATATGCTGATCCACGGTACGGGTGGCTCCTACATGGAACTATGGGTAATGGTTCCTCTATGATTCTCGATAATCTGCCTGGTAATTGACAATCCCAGACCGGTACCGCTTACCTTCGTAGTCAGGGAATCATCAACCCGATAAAACTCATCGAATATTCTTTCGGCCTTGTCAGCAGGTATACCGATGCCGTGATCGCTGATAACGATGGTCACCCGTTTGTCGGAAACTTTAACTTTAACGGCGATTACTTTTTCATCAGGAGACAGCAGAAGCGCTGCTGCGCGTTCTTTCTCAGGTATTGAAAATCGCACAAGTACTTTCTCAGTACTATCCAGCGTTGTCTGAAGTGTAACATACTGAGCGCTGCAATTGGCGATACACAAAGTGACAGACCAATAGGAATACAATGCATAGGCACCTCCCGATAATTGTATGGTATCTCTGGAAAAGTGCCGGCAGATTTCCTGTGTACACTATCACGATAGCAGTTTTTCAGGGCGCAAAGGTCACCGTGATGTAAATTTATTGTAAAAAAAATGTAAAGACATAGCGGTTCATAGCAACGCACTGATTGTCCTCCCTGCGCTTGCCCTCTTAGCCGCAATGAACGATATTTCTATGTAGCCGGTCCGGATAAGTACCTACGTATCTGGAATTCCTGATTTGTGCAGTTTTCATAAGTGTATAAACAAGTTTCCTGTCAGATACACCTCTGGAATTAAATGAAAAAGAAAAAAAATCCCACGTCAACGGTACACTATTTCAACTGTATCTTCCTTGCATCATACCGGCCGTTTTTATGGATTATCATCGCAGGTTTTCTCATATTCGGTAAAACCGTTTCTTTCCTTTATGTTTATTTCGACGACAATGTTTTCATCCTCAACCATGCACACTTCATCACTCACAGTTCAAGCCTCCTCAAGTCGTTTACGACTGATATCTTCCAGCAATACGACACCTTTTATTATCGGCCAATCTTCTCGGTATCACTTGTCCTGAACGGCCTGATTGGCGGCACTTCACCTGCTGTTTTCCATCTTTCCAATGTTCTTCTTCACTGCATATGCGGCTGTCTTGTTCTTGTGCTGCTTAAAAAGCTGTCTGTGCCCCCATTACCGTCGTTTATTCTTGCAATCCTTTTTACAATACTGCCTGTGCAGTCTCAGGCGGTCGCCTGGATTCCCGGACGAAACGACACCCTTCTGGGCGTGTTTATTTTCAGCACGTTCATCTTTTTCGTAACATATATAAAAAGCGGCCGTGTGCTGCACCTTGTCCTGAGCATACTCTTTTTCGGGCCGGCGCTTTTTTCAAAAGAGACGGCTGTGGCAGTGATGTTACTTGCCCCGCTGTTCTGCGCTCTGGAAAGCGACTATCGGAATAAAAAAACAATAAGCAGAATGATTTTCTGTGAGGCCGGCTGGGGCGCGCTGTTTATCCTGTGGTTTCTCCTGCGCAGTAAATTTCTCACCGACCATTACACGGTTACCATACATGATAGTGCACTTTCGGTATTACAGGGAATGCCTGTGATCATTCAGTATCTCGGAAAGATATTTTTCCCGTTTAATCTGTCGGTGCTGCCTCTGCTTGCAGACACGACTTACCGGTTCGGGATTATCGCACTCATCCTGCTGATACTACTGATTTATCGCTCTCCTCAGAAAAACACCGGATTTCTTATTTTTGGCAGTGCATGGTTTCTATTGTTTTTATTGCCGTCATTTTTAAGTATAGACCCCCAAAACCTTGTTGCCTATTACCGTGAAGATCGTCTTTATGTTCCGGTTGTCGGTATACTGATTTTCCTCGCCGGACTGAGCAGACCGTTTTCCAGGCATCAGCAGAAACGGATGTTTTATACCGGTATTGGTACAGTGATATTTATATTCGCACTTATTACCTTTGCTCACCTCGATGCGTTCAAGAATCGCTACACCTTCTGGCAGCAGGCAATAAAAACATCCCCCCATGCTGCGCTTGCACATAAGAACTATGGTTCAATCCTTCATCACGACAACAGGCTTGATGAAGCATTCGTCCAGTACGATATCGCGCTGAAATTGAATCCCAAGGAGATTATCGCCCATTACAATAAAGGCCTCATCTATTTGATGAGAAACCGGTTTGATAAAGCACGGTTAGAACTGGAAGAGGAACTGAAGATCAATCCCAATTATGATGAAGCTAATTTCACCATGGGCAGCGTCTGCTTCAACAACAAGGAGTATGACAAGGCAGAATTCTACTGGCAAAAAACACTGAAAGTAAATCCTCGCTACAAGGATGCCTATTCCAACCTGGCGATTCTGTATCTGAATCAAGGCGATACGACGAGCGCCATGCAGTATCTGGAATATTATAAAAACCCCGCCGGCAGGAGGAAGCGTTAGCCTGGACAACAGTACATTCCGGGTTCGAAACACATCAGTAATAATAACGGTAAAAGGTAATAATGCCCGTTTCGCGTTGCGGTTAGAACATAAAAAAAATAACGGATAACGTAATCGGTTGATTAAACAGGCATCCTTACCCCGACCGTAGCCGAACTCACTTCAAAGGTTAATAGTTGGTTATAACCAGCTCTGATATCTCTCCCCGTTTCGCAGCATTACTGTTTATCGACCGTTTCGCATACACACGGCAAATGCTGTACCCTTTATATAAATCCTCAAAGAAGGTATCGTGCTTGTTTACATTCTTCGGGTCCGAATTGCTGAGCATCAGAAGGGGACCGCGTTCGGCATCCAGCTTCTGAAAGAACGCATGGAGACGAATCTGCTCGTTGTCGTCAAAACCGGTTCCGGCGTATGAGGTAAAGGAGGAGGTTTTACTGACCGGGCGGTAGGGCGGATCAAAATAGACGAAGGTGTCGGCGTCAACCAGATTCTCGCATTCGGTAAAGTCACCGCAGCGGATTTCCGCGTTCTGAAGCAGCGTTGAAACTGCCCGTATATTTTGGGGATCAAAGACACCCGGCTGCCTGTATTTGCCGAAAGGGACATTGAAACCGCCGGTACTGTTCACGCGGTATAGACCGTTAAAGCAGGTTTTATTGAGAAAAATCAACTGTGCCGCCCGTGTTATCCAGCGCGCGGAAAACACGTCGCAGGAAATAGTTTTTTTTGTGCGGTTATACTTTTCCCTAATCCGATAAAAGAACTCCTTCCTTTCGTTTTCATCACAGGCATGGTACTGCTTCACCATTCCTTTCAGTCTGCGTATCAGTGCATCAGGATTCTTTTTTATAACGTTATAGGCAAGCACCAGCTCTTCATTGCAGTCATAGAGGTACGCCTTTTGTGGTGCATACATTTGTGCAATATCGAAGAACACGGCCCCGCCGCCGACAAAGGGCTCGATATACGTGTGTATCTTTCCTGTGATAAGCGCTTTCGGATAACATTCTCTGAACTGCTCCAACAGTTGTGCCTTGCCGCCCGCCCACTTAAGAAATGGTTTCGCCGTCACCTAAAAACCCCGCTTCCTGCATGCCACTGCTATCTCCCGTGCCTTTTTGCCCTTGCTGAAATTTGCCGCAACTTCAGGCGCCATGCCTTCACACAGCACCTGGTGCATACCCAGCCGCTTTACCCTCTTTTTCAGTACTGCCTTTTCTTTATTCTCCTCCGCGATCATACCCGCATACAGTATAGTAAAAAGCTTATCCATGACCAGTGAATCATCACCGTACCCGGCGGCCAGCGCGGTTATTTTTTCCAGCACCGCCATCTCCGGAAGAGGCCCGACCGCATCGTATATCTTTACAAAATCGGTATATATCTTTTTACTGCCGTACCTGCGGGCCATCTTTCGCAGTCTGATAAAATAATCAATGTCTTTCGGTGCAACACGCCGCCGGGCATCGATAAAATAAACACACCATTCATCAAACGTACCGTTATCATACTCCAGATATGTGCCGTCGGAAAATTGTTTTATTATTCTGCCCATACACTCATTATTTATGTTGTGAATCCACGCCTGTAAACGGTAAATCTATAATCAGGACTTATTTCAGTTTCGTACTCGTACTCATCCCGCTAAAGCGTGATATGCTCGTAATCGACCGGTTTATTTTCCGTTACG
>CAZIYW010000057.1:0-34163 GCA_964543525.1 uncultured Fibrobacterota bacterium
GCGCTTACTGAGTGCCCGTGAAAAAATAACTTTACATTTCAACTTGACTTAATGGCGAAGCGGAGGCATATAAGCGGGCAGGGCAGACGGAACCTCCATGTTATTAGACAAAAAGGTTGTGGGGTTCACAAAGGGAAGGGCGTACAATAGTGTTGGTAGTTATTTGATATTTGGTACCTCCATACATAATCCTTCCCCCGATAACAGGGGAAGTAAACTTTAACAATTGGGAGACGGGGATATTGCTTTTGATTTAAATCTTGGATCAGGGATCTAGCATCTAGTATCCAGTATCTATAAAAAAAGCAAGTCTATAAATAATTAAAAAGTCAAGCCACAATTGATAGCCTGGAACAATTACTCATGTCTGATGAAGAAACCATGCGGGATCTTAAGCGATCACTGGTAGGACGACCAAAACGACCGATTGCTCAAACTGCGATAGGAATAGGATTGACTTCAAATGGAGTAGCACAACTTGTCGTTTCCTGTTTCTATTTTATACTCGCAGCAGGTATTGATTCGAATGATGAAGCGACTAAAAAAGTGACGAGGAATTATGGTATAATCTATGGAGCCACAGGAATTGCTGAAATAATACCGGGAATACTAATGATAACCGCGGCAAAGGTTAAATGGCATAAGTTCAATAGATGGCAGGAGGAGCAACAATCAATTAGTAAGTATCCTTCCATTGCCATATCTTTATGCTTTAATTTATGAGTCGAATTGTCATTATTGTGGTGGTTGAAATACAGTCTTGTTTAAAGGCGATTAAACCTATTTCCTCTAAACATACGGACACCTCACACACCTACCCGCCGAATTCTCAACAAGCTCAGGTTCTTCAACCTTACACTTCTCTTTCGCAATAGTACACCGCGTATGAAATGCGCATCCAGAAGGGGGATTTGACGGACTCGGCACATCACCCTGCAGAATGATGCGGGAATGATCTTTCTTGATAGTCGGTGTCGGCACCACCGAGAGAAGGGCTTTGGTGTATGGGTGCAGCGGTTTGGTGCACACTTCGTTTGCGGGACCTATCTCAACGATTTTCCCGAGATACATGACTGCGATTCTGTCTGATATATGGTTGACCACACTGAGGTCGTGGGAGATAAACAGGTATGACAGATTGAGATCGTTTTTGAGCTCTATCATCAGGTTGATAATCTGTGCCTGAATCGATACATCAAGGGCGGAGACCGGCTCATCGGCAATAATGAGCTTGGGATTGAGTGCGAGCGCGCGGGCAATACCGATTCGCTGGCACTGGCCGCCGCTGAACTCATGGGGATACCGGTTGATTACATTTTTGGCAAGACCGACTCTGTCAAGGAGTTTGTTTATTCGTGCCGGACGATCTTCTTTTGTGCCGATATTGTGAATGGTAAAAGGTTCTTCGAGTATACTGCCCACAGTCATCCGGGGGTTAAGCGAGCTGAGTGGGTCCTGGAAAATGATCTGCATGTTACGGCGCATGGCTTTAAGTTCAGTACCGTTTAGACAGCATATGTCCCGTTTCTGAAAGGAGATTGAGCCGCTGGTTGGTTCGAGCAGGCGAAGGATGCTCTTTCCGGCGGTGGATTTGCCACAGCCGGATTCACCAACCAGACCGAGCACTTCGTTTTCCGCAATGGTAAAGGAGATGCCGTCAACCGCTTTCACATTGCCCACCACACGGGTGAATATACCCCGGGTAATTGGGAAATATTTCTTAAGGTTATTAATCGCTAACAGCATAATTACCCTTTAACTCTTTTTTGTCCGTCAACCGGTTCAGGGTTTAAAGGTTAAATGAACGGTAAACCCTGAACCTTTAACTTTTTTCTATATGAAAACACGCTGCTGATTGTGTTTCGGAAATAGTAAATTCCTCCGGCTGTGTCCTGCACTTGTCAGTGTGTCTGTCACAGCGTTCATAGAACCTGCATCCTTCAGTAAAATCTGTTGGGTCAGGGAGTGTTCCCGGAATAACATAGAGCTCTTTGTTGCTTTTTTCGAGTGTTGGCACTGAATTCAACAGTCCAATGGTGTAGGGATGCTTCGGATTTTCGTAAATATCAACCGCCCTTCCCCGCTCCGCAATTTTTCCTGCGTATAACACAACAACCGAATCGGCAATTTCAGCGACCACACCCAGGTCATGAGTGATAAAAAGTACAGCCATGCTTCGCTGCTCCTTGATTTCAGCGAGCAGCTCGAGAATCTGCGCCTGTACCGTTACATCAAGGGCGGTCGTCGGTTCGTCAGCGACCAGGAGCTTGGGGTCGCAGGAGAGAGCCATGGCGATCATCACCCGCTGGCGCATACCGCCGGACAGCTGGTGCGGATACTCGGTGACCCGTACATGCGGATCCGGTATCTTCACCTGCTCAAGCAATGATACCGCTTTCTCCTCCGCTTCTTTCTTCGTCATATTCTTATGTTGTCGCAACGCCTCGGCAATCTGGTAGCCGCAGGTATATACCGGATTGAGTGATGTCATGGGATCCTGAAAAATCATGGCAATATCGTTCCCTCTGATAGTTCGTATTTCGTCATTGTTCATTTTCAGGATATTCTTTCCCTCGAACAGAATTTCTCCGCCGCTTATTTCACCCGGGGGGCAGGGAATAAGTTTCATGGTGGAGAGGGCGGTCACCGACTTGCCGCAGCCGGATTCCCCGACCAGGCAGACCGTCTCCCCGGTATTGACCTCTAATGAGACATCGTCCACAGCGTTTACTATACCATCATCGGTTTTGAACCGGACAGAGAGATTTTTTATTTCAAGTAAAGCCATAGTCATTACTAGGTATCGTCATTTCCCGGATTTAGGATCGAATACGTCACGTAATCCGTCACCGAGGAAGTTAAAAGCCATTACCGTGATAAAAATGAAAAATCCGGGAATCAGTATCCATGGATGAAACCGAATATCGGCGATATTCATCGCATCGGAAAGCAGATTGCCCCATGATGCATACGGGTCCTGTATTCCCAGACCGATAAGGCTCAATCCGGATTCACCGAGAATATAGTAGGGAATACTCAGGGTGACCGACACGATAAGAAAAGAGAAGGTCTGGGGGATAATATGCTTTATAATAATAATAATATTTCTCTGACCCAGCGCTTCGGCAGCCAGCACAAACTCCCGCTCCCTGATTGATTTGGTCATGCCCCGTATCACCCTGGCAAGACCGGCCCACCGGATAAAGCTGAGTATGAAAATGATAAGCAGATAAATTGTTACCGATGAAATCTCCGGCGGGAACGCTGCCCGCAGTGCAAGCAGGAGGTAGAAACTGGGTACGAGCATGAGCATTTCGCAGATACGCATGAGCACGTTGTCAATTTTACCGCCGTAGAATCCGGCGATACCGCCGACCAGCACACCGATAATGGTACTGATGAAAACGCCGATAAGGCCTACGGTAAGTGACACGCGGGAGCCGTAGACAATCCGGCTGAACAGGTCTCTGCCGCGGCCGTCGGCGCCTATCAGATAAAACCGTCCCTCCTTTTCCACACCAAACAGGTGTCTGTCGTACGGGATAAAACCGAATAATTTGTACGGGTCTCCCCTGACAAACAGTTTCAGCGGAAACCGCCGGTCTTTTTTTTCGACGAATACCCGGTTGTAATAAGCATCGAATTCGTAGCCGTAATCATAGACAAAGGGAAAAATGTGGAAGTTATCCTCCTTGTCAAAAAAGTGTATCCTGCTGGGCGGATTATATGAGTTCGAGCGGGATTCGTTGTCATAATGATAGGGCGCAACAAACTCGGCAAATATACACACTACATACAGCACCACCAGTATGATAAACCCGACAAGTGCCGGCTTGTGCTTTTTAAGTTTAAGAAGACCTTTTTTCAGTTCGCTTTTATACTGTACGTCATTCATAATCAGCTGAGTTTTATCCTCGGATCTGTTGCCGCCAGCAGAAGGTCCGCCAGCAGATTACCTGAAATAAGCATAACGCCGCCGATTAACATATTGCCCATGACCAGAAACAGGTCCTGTGCCCGCACAGCTTCAAGCATAACTGAGCCCAGCCCGGGCCAGCTGGTGATAATTTCTGTAAGAGCCGCGCCGCTGAGCAATGCTGAAAATTCATATCCGAAAATGGTTATCAGTGGATTGATAGCATTTCTTAATGCGTGTATATAGATGACCCGATTCTCGGGCAGTCCCTTTGCCCGCGCCGTGAGCACATATTTGGTGCCAAGCTCCTCCAGCATGTTACCACGCATTATCCTCTGCAGGCTGGCAAGGGAGGCGGTTGCCAGAACGATCCCCGGTACTATTAAATGCTTTATTATATCAAAAAATTTACCAAAAAATCCCAAATCATCGTAATGCACCGATTTCATTCCGCCGATCGGGAGTTTGCCGATGAGCGGTAGTTCTCCAATAGTAGAGACGAGAAATAATAAAAGCAGTGCCAGAAAAAAAGTGGGCAGAGACATACCGATGTAGGAAATAAAGGAGAAAAATTTATCACTCCATTTATACTGGTTGACCGCACAATAGATACCTATTGGTATCGCAACCGTCCAGGTGATAAAGATTGAAAACATGGCGAGAAACAATGTGTTTAACAGATGGCTGCCAATGACATTTGCGACCGAAGTACGTTTGGAAAAGGAATACCCGAAGTCAAGGCGAATAATGTTTTTCAGCCAGTAGAGGTATTGGATAACCGCGGGTTTATCGAAATGAAACTTCTGCTCCATCTCTTTGATTGTCTCTTCCGATATCTGTGGATTCATTTTATAGGGAGCCAGAATATCACCGGGGGCCAACTGCAGGAACATGAAGGTGATAAATGACATGGCCAGAAGCAGCGGAAACATTGTCAGAAGGCGTCGTATCGTATAATTAAACATAGATGATTCAAAATATACTGTAATACCAAAGAAAACCAAGTGGATTTACTTCACATCCACCCGGTTTATAAAATAACGATTTTATTATTCTCTGTCTATTCCTGAGCACCCGGTTCTTTTATATAAATTTCTTCCATGTTATGAAGAATAGCACCTTCAAGGCCGAGGTAGCGCGTAAGATGAATGTTTCCGAAATGATTCTTCACTCCGAGAACTACTTCACGAAGCGGCATGTATACCTTCAGACACTGATCCATGACAATTTCCTGCCATTCCCAGTAAAGTTTTTTCCTTTTCTCAGGATCCATTTCACTTGCCGCCTCTTCAAAGATCTCCGCCACGCGGGCTTCCCACGGGTATGAAGGTTTTTTCTGCTTAGGATTGTAGATATAGCGGTATGACGAGTAAATTTCGGTACTTTTACCAAAATGGGGGTCAATAATACCGCCCAGAGCATACGCCACCGCATCCCAGTCATAAGTGTTGTTGGTTTTATCGATGAGATTATTAAATTCCACGAAATTAAGGTGGACCTTCATACCGATTTTTTCGAGATCCTTTCGTACCATCTCAAACATCTTTTGAATGATTTTTACCCCGGCGCTGGTGATAAGGGTGAACTCCACCAGATTACCGTCACTGTCTTCCAAAAAACCGTCACCGTCTCTGTCTTTGAATCCCTGTTCGGCCAGTAATTTTTTTGCCTTGTCAACGTCATAGTCATAGGTCGGCGCATTGGGATTGTGAAAGAACCCTTTATGCTTGCCCCACACCCCGTCGGGCGGGGTGGCCAGGCCGTTGTAAATAATCTCAATCATTGCCTGATAGTTTATTGCATGGGCACAGGCCTTTCTGAAATATTTATTACGAAACCATTTCTGCTTTTTCTCTTCCAGATAGAATTTCCCCGTTTTGGGATTCTTCTGGTTATTCTGATTAAAGGTGAAGAAGGAGTCGTACCATCTCGGGCCCACTTTATATAAGGTGAACCCTTTTTCCTTTTCCAGCGGTTTCAGGATTGGATAGTGCTCTCCCTGCACCGACAGTTGATCTATCTCGCCGTTTTTAAATTTCAGCATGGCCACGTTGGGCTCTTTTATTATCAGCATGATAAGGCGGTCTATATAGGGAAGCCGGTTTCCCTTCGCGTCCTTTTTCCAATAGTTCGGATTTCTTTTCATCACCACCCGCTGGCCCAGCTCGACCTTATCAAGAATAAACGGTCCGCTGCCGATTACATTTTTCGGGTCGGTTCCGCTGGAGAGAAACGATTCCAGGGTGCCGTCCTTCGCATATTTTGCATAGACATGCTTTGGCATTATATCCATGCCGGCCACAGTGAGAAACGGTGCGAACGGGTAGGGAAGGGTAAAGGTCACGGTAAAGGAGTCAACGGCAGTCACCGTGATTTTTTTACCTTTAATTTTAAAATTATCAGCGAGGCCGGAACGGATTTTTTTATTGTAGATTACGTCGTTAAAGGTAAATGCGACATCGTATGCACTGAGTTTAACTCCATCGGAAAAGAAAACATCGTTACGCAGATGAAATGTCCATTGCAGTCCGTCATCGGAGACATCCCATTTCTCGGCGATTCTGGGGGTAAAGGTCAGAGTGGCGATATCAAGCTCCACCAAACCCTCGAAAATGTAGCCCATTACACTGTTGGAATAGGCGGATGTTGACGTTGCCGGGCAGAATCCGTCCGGATCGGCGCCGAGAGGAATCCATACGGTACCGCCATAGGTACCGATTTCAGGGGTGTAGGCTTTCCCGATACTGTCTAACTGGGCAAGGGTATAGTCCGTTGATACGGGCGGTTGTTTCCGGGGTGTCTTTTTTCCACAGGATACCACCAGAAGGCTGCAGAATAGCACCACTATTATTTTTTTCATGGAGTGCTCCAATCAGTTTTTATATGAAGGTAAAACAAAGATTTCCTCAATATTGTGAAAAAACCTTCTTTTCGAATTATATTCCGCTTCAGCTATCGGCACAGGATTAATATTACCGAATTTATTTCTTACTGCAAAGAGTCTGAAGGATGAGACTAGGATAATAAAAGGAAGTTGTTCAGAATAGATTTGCTGCCATTCATCATAAAGTTTTTTCCGTTTAACAGGATCCATTTCCTGTGCGGCTAGGGTGAAAATGGTATCGATTCTGGCTTCCCAGGGAGTGGAAGGACTCTCCTGATAGGGAAACCACTCGTGGGTCCGGCCGCTGGATTGCCAGACATTTGCGCCGCTGTGCGGTTCATTGCCGCCGGTCAGTCCAAGTACAATGGCCTCCCATTTGTAGGTATGGTCAAGTTTGTCCACCAGATTATTAAATTCGAGCAGCGAGAAATGGACTTTAATACCGATTTTTTCCAGATCCTTTCGTATCAGCTCACAGTATTTTTTCCTGTCCGTATTCCCCGCATTGGTCTGGAGTGCAAATTCCACGGGATTGCCGTCGGGATCTTCGAGAAGACCATCGCTGTCTTTATCGGTGAAACCTTCGGAAGTGAGTATAGCTCGTGCGGAGTCAGGGTTAAAGGGGTATTTCCGCACGTTCGGATTATGAAAGAAACCGGCGGCTTCATTAACCGGAGTGTGCCGGGGCTCGGCCAGACCGTTATGAATGATGTTTACCATCTGTTCCTTATCGATGCAGTAGGCAACAGCCTGCCTGAATTTTCGGTTGCGGAACCATTTTAATTTTACCGGATCGACAAGCGGTTCACCGGTTTCTTTATCAATACCGGTATTCTGATTGAATATGATATGCCGGTGCCCGAGGCCGGGGCCGAGGTTATAAATGCGAAAGTCGTTTTTCTGCTCCAATGGTTTCAGTACCGGATAATCCTCACCGCGCATGGCAAGGAAATCCGTTTCGCCGTTTTTAAATTTCAGCAACTCTGCCGAGCGATCCTTTACATAGAGAAAGACAATCTTATCAAGGTAGGGAAGCCGGTTGCCTGCTGCGTCTTTTCTCCAGTAAATCGGATTTCTTTTTAATACCAACTGCTGGGAGGGACGGTACGATGTAATAACAAACGGGCCGGTACCGACAATCTCCTCAACCTTTGTATCGATCTCCCAGGTTGATGAGAATGTTCCGGCCTTATGGGCGCCATACAGTTTATGTTTCGGCAGAATAGGGGCCGAACCCCAGGTTATCATTTTCAGAAAAGGGGCGAATTTGAAGGGAAGTGTCATACGCACCGAGTGGGAGCCCGTTTTTTCGACACGGATTCGTCTTCCCCGAATGGTTAAGATATCACGGGCCGCGGACAGGTTGCGCTTGTCGTATATCGCTTCAAAAGAGAATACAACGTCATCGGCAGTAAAGGGTGTACCGTCGGACCATACAACATCCCTGCGTAATTGGAAATCATAGGCCAGGAAGTCCTCCGACACTGTCCAGGATTCGGCAAGAGCCGGTATCGATTTCTGCGTAACCACATCAAAGCTCACCAGTCCCTCAAAAACGAACTGAAGTACCTCTGAGCTCGAAGTTTCGTTACTCGTTATTAGATTAAATGTTTTAGGGTCGCTTCCGAAGGAGCTCACAATGAGTGACCCGCCGTAGGACCCGATTTCCGGTGAAAAGCTTTTTGCCTTTTCCACCCATGTATGCCAGTCTTCCAGAGCTAAGCGGCTGTATTGCCCAGGCTTTTTTTTACTGCAAGAATGCATGAAAAGCAGGGTGCAGGAAATGATTGTATATAGAACCAAATAGCGTCTTTTCATTGGTGGACCGATCCTACTGATGTAATGAAGTCTTTATATTACTAAAATAAAACAAAGCAATCGACGGTGGAGCGGAACGTAAAAAACAGATACCGGAATAGTTTAAACACATATTACGATTTCTATCGGAAATACGTAATATTAGGTAAAAAAAAAATTAATATTAATTATATCATATATAATGGTGGGTATTAGCCGTATATAATTCGAGAGTAGTTTGGTAAAGCGGAAGTTCCGCCTTTTCATTTCGTGTTAAGAAAAACGAATAGTATATTTATTCATACGTCTTTTACATAAGCTATGAAGAGAGTAATAGTATGAATCATATAGGTATACGATTTCCCCGGAAAATAAAAAGAATCCCGATAATCTCTTTTCTGTTACTGTTGTGTATACTGTGTGTGGGAGTATTCGGCGGCAGGCGGGATACTGAGCGGTGGGAGCGAATGGAGAGAGAGGTAAAGGAAAAAGTATTTCCCGCGGAATATCGCGACTCTTTACAGAAGGTTTTTGATGTCGGCGATAATACGGGATTACGGACGGAAAAAGGCAGGACGCTTCTTTTTAAACGAAGGGAAAAAGCCGTTTATGAAGGCGGGTGGGGATTTATTAATGCTGGGTGGGGGGTTATAGAAGCCGAGTTTGATAAAAAGAAGGCACGAATACTGTTCTCCGGGAAAGCATTCACCAATAATTTTACCAGCGCATTTTTTGAAGTCCGCGATTTTGTAAGGTCCGAGGTAGATGCCAAAGGGCTGTATCCCTGTTTTTTTGAACAGCATATCCATGAAAATCGATATAAAAGAAGCACATT
Source organism: uncultured Fibrobacterota bacterium (assembly GCA_964543525.1). Taxonomy (GTDB): domain Bacteria; phylum Fibrobacterota; class Chitinivibrionia; order Chitinivibrionales; family JANQEN01; genus CBDVBE01. Next base: position 9,433 of record CAZIYW010000057.1, read on the forward strand.
CGCTCTCTTTGATCATGTGAAAGGGAAAGTATACAATAACAGGAAAAAGAAAAAACTGGAGTATACAATCGCCCCGTTTTCGCATGATTATATTTCACTGTTATATTATCTGCGGACCCGTGAATTTGCCCCCGGTGATACCTTCTCTATCCGCTGTTTTGTCCACGGGAAAGATTATCCGATTCTCTTTGAAGTCCATGGCCGTGAAGAGGTAAAAGTTAATGCGGGAACATTTAATTGTATCAAAGTGCAGCCCCACCTGGTAGGGGAGGGACGGAATTTCAATAAGCGTGATAAGATGTACCTCTGGTTTACCGATGATGAATACCATGTGCTGGTCAAAGGAAAATCGAAGGTTGCTATGGGGTGGATTAATGCTGAATTGATTCACTATGAACGGAAGTAGTCTTATACAGCACAGGTAGAGCCGATGCTTGCTATTCTCATCTCTCTTGACAGAACACTGTTTCTCTTTTTTAACAGTACTATTTCAAATCCCCTTTTTGATGGCATTTTTACCGTTATAACCCACAGAAATACCTGGATAATACCCGCAATTGTTGCTGCAGGTATTTTTATTTTCAGGGAAAAAAAGAGAGCGCTTATTGTGCTTCTGCTTCTCATTATTACCGCCGCGATTACCGATCCGCTCTGTGTGCGGGTATTAAAACCCCTGTTTCACCGTCTCCGGCCATGTCATCCCTCCTATTTTATTGACGGACGGCATCTGTTTCTTGCCGGCGGTCATTTTCTGCTCGGGTATAAAAAATCATTGTCTTTTCCATCAGCCCATGCAATGAACATGTTTGCCGCCGCTGCGTTGCTGACACTGCTCTACCCCAAACGGGCAGTATGGTTTTACCTTTTTGCCGTCCCGGTTGCCTTCTCCCGAATCTATGTTGGTGTCCATTACCCACTGGATTTTTTAGCGGGTGCAATAGTAGGTTCTGCTATTGGAATCTTGGTTTTTTATGGATATCAATATATAATGAATAATATACAGGCCAGGAAATTGAAAAAAGAGAATACTAAATAATGCATGTCTGAAGAAAGCTTATTTACTGTCATTCCGGTATACTGTTTGTCCGGAATCCAATAAATTAAAAATGGGATTCCCGCTAAAAGCAGACGGGAATAACGCTTCGAAGCAGACATTAATTTATTACACTTGGTTTATTACATGAAAAAACCTCGTCGAGGATCGCTTCAGCAGAAGATCATTCTATTTCTTAAAACCAGTACCGGTTTTAAGATAGTACTTTTTTTTACCGTCATGATTCTGCTCAGCTCGTTAGTGGTATATGCAATTGAGCGGAAAATCAATGAAGGTTTTATATCCTTTTTCGATAGCTTATGGTGGACTGTTGTTACTATATCAACAGTGGGATATGGCGAGCGATTACCGATTTCAGTTACCGGAAGAATCGTGGCAATGGTTACTATTTTTATCGGTATCGGTATCATGGGCACCGTTACCGGTCGTATTGCGTCTTTTCTCATGGAGCGTCAGATGAAAGAAGAGAAAGGGTTGCTGGATTACAGCAGCATGAAGGGCCATTTTATTATCTGCGGATGGAAACGGGAAATGAATCAGGTGTTGCATGAAATTCTCAACAGCAATCCCGAATTAAGTCCTCTGGAGATTGTCATCATCTCCAAAGCGCCGCCGGATGACGTCAACGCACTCAGAAATGATCCGGAGTTAAAAGGTATCAAATATGTCAACGGTAATTTTGTTGAGGAGCTTGAGATGATACGGGCCGGGGTTCGGACTGCATCCAAGATATTGGTGCTTGCAGATTACTATACCAAGGGTGATATGCAGCAGATTGATTCCAAAACGGTGATGGCGGTTATGTCGATCAAGAATATGAATAAGACAGCCTATGTATGCGCCGAGCTTCTGGATACTAAATTTGAAAAATACCTGAAATTATCCCATTGTGATGAAATCCTTCTGTCGCGAGAATTTTCGCGCTCCATGCTTGCTTCAGCTTCCTCAGGCACCGGATTGTCTCATGTGGTTAAAAGTCTGATATCGGGAGAGTGGGGGGTGGGAATTTCAACCGCATCCTTTCCGGATTCCTTTATCGGTAAAACTTTTCAGGAGCTTCGTACGCATTTTTATACCAGGCAGAATGCGCAGCTTATCGGGATGCTTGAAAACACGGGAAATATCATGGAGCGGAAAAGGGTGGCGTTGCGTGAAGCTCAGATGAATCCGGACATCTCAAAACTTATACCCGATTTACAGAGTGTAAAAATGCTTGTGGCGAATAAACCTGTTATTAATCCGCCCCGGGATTATATCATTAACAAGTATTCACGCGGTATTATCATCACCAGCTCGAATCATGCCTCTTCATAAGGAGAGAAGCTATGAGTACCGGTCATGAATTACAGGAAAAGATTGCAGATTTAAAGAAGATCAGCCTCTTTAAAGATATTGCAGAGGATGCCGCTGCCATGGAAAACGTGGCCGGACTCTTTAATACGGTATCTTTTGCCAAGGGAACGGATGTTCTTGAGGAGGGCGTTTTCGGTGATTCCATATTCATTATAAAATCCGGGACCGTTCTGATTATAAAAAAGACCATGCAGGGTGACCCATATGTCGTGACTGAATTAAATGCGGATATGAATATATTTTTCGGGGAAGTGGCGCTCTTGGATCCTGAAAAGCGCTCGGCCACAGTCCGCTGTAAAACTGACTGTGAATTTTATACTACCGATAAGGAGCAGTTCACCAGATTCGGTGATGAAAATCCCGGCATCGGATTGCTGATTACCCGGGAGGTGTCGCGTATTCTTTGCCAGCGGTTACGCAAGTCGAATGCTGATATTGTTACCCTGTTTGATGCTCTGGTTGGTGAAGTTGAAAAGTCCGGCGGCATCCAATAATACACTAATAATACTGCCTGCTTAAACATTTGCTTTTCTTTATTTATATTATAGCATACATTACATTTTAAGAAGGTTACTCACTATACGAATATTTTATTTGCCTTAATATTCGTAATACATCACTCGATTGTATGGTATGCAGATAAAAAAAATAATTACTTTGATAACTTCTTTTTTCACACATAAAATAGTTCTTATCCTGTTGATTATTTTCGGTAGTATAGGTGTAGCAATATATCCTGCCTATCTTATAACGAAACATTTCTTTAACTGGTATTTTAATGCCTGGGGCGCAAAACTGGTTGCGCTCGAGCAACGGGGCCTTTTATCCAAGGAATTCGGAGCGGCATGGCAGGATGTGCTTGCCGGTGAAGCCATGAATGAAAAGGCGGGAAGCGTGATTACTCAGGAAGCCGATACCGGCGGTGGCGTTCTTATTGTTGACGGCATTCCGGTGAAAGATTACCCTTCGTTAAGTATCGTGGCCCGTTTGAATGAAGTACATGCTTATTCAAATACTATTACGGTAACAGATCGGCGGGGCCGACGGATAGCGACAATACGGACCGATCATACCCGCGCTAAAATTGAGGAGTTTCCACAGACACTTCTCACCGCATTAATTGCTGCGGAGGACAGCCGGTTCTATGAAAATGAACTAGGCTTTGAATTTGACAGCTTTGTGCGTGCCATTGTCAGAGCAGTGTTCCGTTCGATTGCCTCCTTTTCTCTTTCCACACCGCGAGGTACTTCGACCATAACCCAGCAGGTAGCCAAGCTCTTTGTCTCATACCTTGACGAATCTGGACATCGCCGTGTCAGTAAGTCTGTTGATCGGAAAATGCATGAGCTGCGGCTTTCAGCCGCGCTCCGTAAGATGTACTCTGCGGACGAAATACTCGAAGTGTATATGAATCACTGCATTGCCAGCGATTACGGACTTATCGGCGTTAAGGATATTGCGCTGGGACTGCTGAATAAGGACCTTGATGAGCTGACGGACGCTGAGTGTGTCTATATTGCCCGGATGGTTAAATGGGGACGGAATATTCATTCGAAGATCGCCCGTCAATGCCGCATTGATATGCCGAGAATGGCGGAGGCTCTCGGATGGGATGACGCATACACACGGCAAGTCATCGCTGAGATTGATTCACTGACCTTTGTCAAACCAAAACAGATTCAGACCGATTATGGCCATCTCGTTGATCTGGCAAATGAGTTCTGGCTTCTTTACTTAAAGCAGAAAAACGGGGGAGATGAAGCCTATTTAAAAACCATGGATATTGTCGATCCCAATTCACTGATTCGGAAAAAAGGCAATTTAACCATTAAACTTTCAATTGACTTACCCCTGCAGGATTTTCTTCAGAAGCTGGTTAACAGCCGAGGTTTTGGACCGGATACCATAATTTATACCGATGTAAGAATCGGCAGTTACGGTGAGGATATTACCAAGAATACATCACCTGAAGATTCCCTCAGAGTAATATCTATCATTGATACCACCACCCAGTTTTCGGAGCCCAATGCAGAATTTTCCATTACCCTGGAGAAGGGTGATACGCTGGTTACCAATATAAGATACAAAAAAAAGTCAAAAGGGGTCTGGCGGCGGAGCATTTACTACTATACCAGACGGTTGATGGAGGTTGACGGCCAGTACTTCTCATATTGTATCCTTGATTCACGTACCGGGAAGCTGTTGGCGTACTACTCAAAGGATAAAATAGGCTCCCGGCTTAACTGCCTGCTACGGAATCCGGTGCCGAACGGCTCCTCAACCGCGAAACCGATTCTGAATGCGCTCAATTTCGATCTTGGTATTTTCCCGCCTTACGCCAAGTGGAGTGACAGCCTGCCGGTCACCGGCGACGTTCCCTGGGCACGGGAAATTATCCGGCGAGGAGGAAAACCGTACGAGGTCGTTTTTAAATACAGTGCCGTTCGCGGTAAAGGGTACCGAATGCATAACCACGATCATGTATTTGAGGGATGCCGGTATATATTCGATCATCTGGCTACCTCAAACAATATATTCGGGGTGGAGTCCATTTACCGTCTTAACCGGAAGCTCTTTGATCCCACCGGGAGGATTCTTCCTGATGCCTATCCCTTTGCGCAATTCCTGTATCGCCTTAATGCACTCGAAAGGATAAAGAAGAAATTTAAGACAAAGACAGTCACCGGTGTCCGGCTTTACAAAGAACTGGCAAGGATAGTCGGTGTTGATGTCGACACCATGATTGCCTATGGCAAAAAGATGGCGGTATCGGACAGTCTCTATTCCGTTGCTCTCGGTACTCTCGAGATGACGCTGTATGAACAGGCGCATATGTTCAATATGCTCTATAATAATGATCTTATCCAGCAACCGGCGGAGCATCCATGTCTCGTTATTGACAGTATCAATATTAACGGTACCGGTGTTAACATGGCGGAGCGCGATGTAGTAAAACGGTATCATCCGTTTTCGGATGTTAACAGGCTTCGGCCGACCTATCTTGGATTGCATAAGCGACTTACCTCCAACAGGTGGGACGGTCTGAACGATTATGACATCCCATACTCGGCTGATTCTTCATTTTCTCCCTTAAGCGATCTGGTGTACAGTGAGGATGTCTTTACGATAGATGAACCCCTGTCCAACTATGCCAAGAGCGGTACCACCGATGATATTTTACGTCCGTTCAATGTTGACGTTACGAGCAAAAAACGGACTAATTACGGTCTCTGGAACGCTGTGATCAGAATCGATCTTTCCAGGCTTTCAGGCGATTCCATTCCCGATATCCGTGATGTTACCATTGCCTGTATCGGTGAGTGTAATAAGAAGTATACAGGGTCCCGTGACGGAAAGACCCTGCATAAATATGTTTCCCGTGACCTGTTGAAAAATGCGGGAGAGAAACATCCAGGTGGTTTTTTCTCACAATATGAGCAGTACCTGAAACTGGTGACTCCCGACTCGGTGAAGTATTGCGGCGATATGCCGGTTGTTGAGAATCCGTGGATGCCGGTTGAGAAAAAAGTGGTGGATAGAGATGAATAACACCGGGATGATTGTGGCTATTATCACGCCGGTTACGATTATATCCTTTCTTATGTTAGTATAATTATTTTAACTGTCTGCTAAACTAACGTCGGTATTCAGAAAGCGGCATTCAGGTGAGTCCAATATTTTTCACCCGGTAAAATATTACCCTGAATTGCCTGGGTACTGCCAGTTAGGTTTATAACCTTTATAATCCTGACAGCCGGATTCGGAAAGCCGGCGTTTCTTTCATTGTCCAGCAGTTCTGCTATACTATATTGTCAGACAATGGAATTGGTCTGTTTTTTTTATTAATAGCGCTATATTGTGGTATCAGTAAAAACGGCTTTTTAAAGAATTAAATGAGAATTAAAAATGGATAGATGGGTAGTGTTTTACGCAAGTAGAAAAAAGTGCTAAAAGGTAACACTACTCCCCACACCCCAATCCTGCTTTTTGATATATACCTCAAATCGAACCTTTTCGAAAAGAACACTGACTCCGCCGCTCAGAATGTGGTGGCTTTCAAAGGCAATATCGCCGGGAGATCCCAGGATATAATTGGGTGCGTAGGCATATCCGAAACGGAGACAGATCTTTTTATTCAACCACGCCTCAATACCGGTGTGCAGTCCCACCTTGACATCCTGTTTTTTGTCGAATAAACCAAGGAACTCAACATCAAAGGGAAGTACCAGCTCTACCTTATTCTGCATAATCGGCGCATGATAGGCCAGTCCCACGGTCATGCGCTTGTAAACCTTGGGGAACCTGCCTTTACTGTCTGTCCATGTGTTTGTGTGCTTTAAACTATCTATGATAACAGTATCTAATAGAGAGTCCGGATTAACAATGGTAATAATAGTGTCATATACTGTTGTATCCTTATGAATAATTGACGGTTTTTCAGATTTCCAGCGGCGGGTGAAGAGATTATGAAAGGTCAGACCGAAATCCATACCGGGAAAGATGTTATCCTGAAAAAAACCCAGATCGAAAAGGAGCCGGGTCTCGTTACGTGATTCATTGGAGTATGGTGATTGAGTGTACCCCATCAGAACAGTGGTGTCGTGAATTTGCGCATCGTGAACATGTGCATAGACAGGAAGAGAATCGATGGGGTATTCCCATTTCATGTTCTCAATACGCATGTTCATGCCGAGATTCACTGCTCCCTGACTCGTACTTCTGTCGAAAAGGCGCCCGGAGACACATATAAGTATATCATTCTGGTAATTGTTATCCTCACGTTTCAGATTACGGTAGATGGAGCCGATTGTGGTTGTCTCGTTGAAACGCCAACTGGCTCCGGTAGTAATAACGTACCTTGAGAAGACAGAGTCTTTTGCATAGACTAAAGTGCCGGAGTAAGTATATTCACTCTTCACGTGCCAGCTGTGAATGAGAGCCGGATTGACCAAAGAGCTTGAGATTACTTCCGGCAAGGCAACACCCGCCTGTGATAATCCCATATAGCGGGGGATGATATAGTGGCGATGAGCACTGAACTGGGGATTCAGTATTTCGGAAAATGCACATGTAGCTGTTATAATCAGTAATAATAAAGCTGTTAAAGCTGTCGGATTCAGTGTGCTTATTTTTTTCATGAGTTACAAATTTTCTTCTTCTCAAAAGATGTTTTGCTATAAGTAACAAAAGTGTTCCAACTACATCTTTCATATAAAAATATATCAATACTGAATTATTGCCACTGTTAGATCCTTTTAATTTCAATCATATCCACTGCTCTAAATTTAAACTCTGTTTGCTGTTATAAATTTCTATTTATAGTTAGGCTAAGATTACTGTTAAGAAATGCACTTTTAGGAGATGGAGTCAGACACAGATACATTTATTCATCATTCGTTTGTAGGTCTGGACAATTTCTATTTCGGAGTATTTATTTAGGGCGAGCATATTCTCTACGCTTTGCACTGCGTGAGTATTGGTGTTGCATTCCTGGCTGATATGTGCCAGTATAATTGCTTTTGGTTTTTTATCTGAGCAGGATAATACCTTTTCCAGAAATGCTGCACATTGCTCATTAGATAGATGACCAATCTTTTTAATACGCCTTTTCAGCCAGGCGGGCCGCATGGATTGATCGAGCATGTCAGTGTCATGGTTGGATTCAATTAAAATTACATCCGAGTTAAGGAATTTACGGTAGAGAGAATCCTGCGGATATCCCATATCTGTGGCGATAGTAATTTTCTTTTTCCCGGTTGGTGAAGGGTAATACAGGTTGAATCCGAAACAGCCGCCCCGGGAATCATGGGGAACCTGGAAAGCCCGTACAGTAAAATCACCGACGGAAAACACTTTTTTTTGAAAAATTCTGAGTAAATTAAGCTCGTGCGCTTTCAGCATAATATCATAATGCTTTGTTAATACGGCAGATACGTCACTATGACAGTAAATTGGTACCTTCGCACTAACAAGTTTTTTCAGCATTGAATGGTTCACATGGTCTGAATGGGCGTGGGTGATCAGAACACCGGAAAGACTATTGAGGTTCAGATTGTGGTGTGCCAGATTTCCGGCCGTGTAGCGTGGGCTGAATCCGCAATCAACCAATATACTATTACTGTGGTTCCATATTACTGTGCAATTACCGGAACTCGTGCTTCCTAAAACCCGGATATTAATGCTCATGGGGATTTACAGCCTGTTTGTATAGAGAAAATGAATTGCTCATATGATTTGTAATATAATTGATAATTTGAAAAAAGGAGCTAAAATGATATAGACCTGGTATCTTCATATCGAACGAGAAAAAGTGTAACAAAAAAAGGATTATCAAACGTAATACTATAGAGGAATGCGGGGAAGGTTTTTATGGAAAAGCAGAAGAAAAAGATAATTAACAAGGCAATAAAGCGGCATAATAAGATATATCCGTGTGGAATTTATAGTTCCTTTGATGAATGTTTTACCCGGAGGAACGGAACGCTTTTTTTCTGGTATAACACAGAGGATAAGTCAACACACATTATATATCAGAAAATAAAGGATACATAATCGGCAGGTATGCATATTTTTCGTGTATTGCCACATTCCTCATCTTAAGGGGAAATTAGTTGCTATTAGGATGAGTGATCTGTCCCGTTATTGAATTATATGTCAGTGATACTTAGTGGCTTCAGCGATTTATCATATGAGGATTGGTTTTCTGCTTCTAGAATCAGTGTTTCTCCCATCGTTGTACCCCACTGCTGTAAAGTAGTTATTCGGGGCACACAAATTGCCGGGAAGTATCAGTCACCGATTTCTAATCCCTGCTGGTTATAATTTTTGATAAAGTTTTCGATAAGGGCAAGTTTTTCTTCAGAGATTTTCTGTATCTGAAAGCCGGCATAGAACAGATTCGAGTTTCCTTCCGGATTACACCACATGCATTTTGCTTCAAGTTCGACCGGTTTCATCTGTTCCGGCAGCATAAATTGGAAAGCAAAGATTCCACCTATAGTATAGGGATATATACTGGAAAGTTTAATTCCCTGGGTGGTTATATCTAACAAGATACCGGCCTGATTTGACGTCTGGCAGTCGAAGACTTTTACATGAGGAATAATCTGGATACGTTTTAAAATACGTTTGTTTCTTGATGAGACCACTTTTGGCGGGGAGAATAGTGCGCCTCCGATATCGCAGTTCAGCTTTTTAAAATCACATCCTTCGGGGATTTCTATTCCCCGCAGGTCTGCACCTCGGAAGTCAGAATCATAATGTTCTGTACCGAGCATTGCCCCTCTCAGGTCAGCACCGGTAAAATTGGATTCGCTGCAGAGTCCGTCGGCAATCCTGGCACCGCGAAGATCGGCACCCCTGAAATCAGCGCTGGTAAAATAGCCGAATGAAAGATTGGCACCTTTAAGATCAGCACCGATAAACCGGGTATACACGCAGTTGGTCGATGCAAAGGTTAACCCGCGCAATATCGCACCGGTAAGATTTGCATATTCCAGGTTTGTCTTGGTAAGGGTAAATCCCCGAAGGTCAATACCGATTAATTCACGATGCGACAGATCAATTTCAGAGAGATCCTTTGTTCGAATTCTGTTTGGATCAATACCGCACTGTACAAGGATATCCTGTGTGTGGCTATCCATAGGTCACCCCCGGCAGGTAACAGGTTGAATATATAAGTTGTTTTAATTATTTCATGGTATATACGTCTTTCCCGAAATCAGACTGATTCGTGCTGAACAGCGTGTTCAATCAGGGTGATAAAATTTTCCCGGCTGTACGGGGTCTGAGTAGAATCGGAAGTTCCTGCAGCTGGAATTTTTCACTAATACACTGATAGTACTGTTTCATACTATAGCCTTACATTAGACTTACATTACCCGATAAGAATTCATTCTAATGGTATCATAAAATGACGTAAATAGCAAAGAGTTTTGCGGTATGAGGTTTGCATTTTCCCGGTTGTGGAATCTGTGGCAGATTTATTGTTAATAGTTAAAGAGAGTCATGTATGGTTAACACCGGCCGGGACATGATATGACAGCGGTTCTGTAACCAGGCCCGAATCCGCCGGTTAAAAGTATCCGTCTACTGCAAAAATATTATGCTTTTTTCACTTATGTATTTGGTCTTTTCTTTCCCGTCGATATCGGTTTGCCTGTCAAGCCTGAGGATTATTTTATCATGAAAAACATTTACATCTGGTTTAGGTGTTCAGCTCATCCCGGGAAGATTTCGTTATAAGACGACTGGTTGTCAATATAGCTTTTGCTTTGTGTTTTCAGAATTTTACTTCAGCACGTAAGGCATACATCAGAAACTGTCCGGTATTATTGTCCACTCCCTGTATGTAAATAATCGTATTAACATTCTGAAGAATGTTGTAATACCACTGCAGTATACCAATGGTAACTTCATGCTGGAAATCATAGATTGCATTTGCGGAGATATTCATAAGATCATTAATAGTATATCTGACTGAGCCGAAGAGGTTGTGCTCTCCCCAGATACTGTTTTGCCAGTTATATTGTTTGTAAAGATATTCCGCAGTGAAATACCATATATCCTTGACAGAATAATCGGCGCCGATCATTCCTTCAAAGAATGCAATGGATGAGTCGGTGAGAATATGGCAGACAGCCTCACCATAGAAGCCGATTTCGATATCTCCCTTCCAGGTAAGGCCGATGACAGCTTCGTTTTCAAGATTCGTGCTGATACCTTTGTCCCGATACATACCGATGAGACTGAAATCGAAACTTGAGAATGTGGCAAACATTTTTACCGCAACGGAAAAACTTTCGTCAAGGAATGGTAATTCCGTTATAAGATCAAGGCCTGCAAGGTCGGAAAAAGGAATACGTATCGAAACTATATCCGAACCACTTCTTCGGTAATTAATATCGGTCAACTCCACAGATGAAAAGACATCGACAGGGGAGAAGACAAAACCCTTACCAAAATTGATTATCTGGCGACCCATGGTTATATCTGCAAAGGGCAGGTATATTGATAAATACAGTTTCCTCACATCGAGTAATACCGGAGCATTGCCAAAGGAGAACAGCTCGAATAATTCACCGATGGATGAATCTGAATCAGAGGTGAAGTTTTCGGGAATATACCGTTCAATGGTCTTGCCGTATGGAACTACTATATCAAACAGGCCTTCCACTTTAGCATAGTCGCGGTTGGTGTTTTTCAGATTGAGTGAAAGAACACTCATACCGGCAAAATCAGCTTCGTCCTTTTTACTGCTGTTGTGCACCGTATGAAGCAGGCCGAGATCGGTATACATTGATCCGCGGAATTTGATGCCTGATTTCTGTTGTGCGTAGGTAGTAAGTGTACAAAATAGAAGTATAAATAATAATATCTGTAACTTTCTCATAATAATCTTCTCTGCTATATGAATCGTCCTCATCCTCTTCCTCATCCTCCTCCTCCGCTCTTGCCTTTTTTTTAAAAGACGAGGAAGAGGATGAGAATGAGGAAGAGGAAGATTGTTACTTCCTCAAATACCTCATACTAAACTTTCCCTTATCCATGGGCTTATCAAAGACAATATCTTTCATGGTAAAAACGGTTTTACTGTTTTTCCGCAGTTTGTTTACCATTTCCACCTTTGTTGCAAATTGTCTCCCACCTATCTTTTTTGTTTCGAGCACATTAGAGACTTTGAGCAGCTTGCCGCTTTTTGCGTACATTTCCTCCTTCAGAGCCACAAAGGAATCTTTGGTTACCCACATTTTCCTTTTGTAATAGGGTACATCCTTTACTTTCGCATCAAGAGTGATTACATAACAATTCTGCTCCTTAACCTTTTCTTCTCCTGTTAATGTAATTTTGTATTTCTCGGAAAGCTTGTCCGATTCAAGAGCGTCTTCATAAGAGACATCACTTCCCATCATACCCTCTTTGAGCATGTGGCCTGAGATTTTCACCACATCGTTTTCCTCCGGGAAATAGATCCAGAGGTTTTTCTCCAGCATAAGGTATTTTGTACCTTCATCTTCCGGGTTGGTAAACTCAACAATGGCTTTTGTCTTTTCACCGTCCATTGCTTCAACCGTAAGATTTTTTATCCGGACTTTGTCATCGACATGAATTTCCATGGTGCCGGTGTACTTAATGGTTTTATACTCACGGTTATTATCCATTTTGGAAAGAATCTCTTCACCGGTAAGAGAATAGGTCAAGGTATTTGCCAACATAACTATTATGGACAGTGAAGGTAGAATCGCTTTCATCAGGTGCTCCTTTTTATCTCGTAGATACAAAGTTTAAATTATCTTCATCGTTCTCCTCCTCATCCTCTTCCTCTACTCTATTTTAAGACGAGGACGAAGGACGAGCACGAAGACGAGGAAGATTTAAATACATTTATTTCAAGCATAATTTACACACTCTTAATTGCATCGACTGCATTCATGCGAGACGCCCTCCATGAGGGTAATACTGATACTACGGCAGATACGAATACCCCGATCAGCAGGATATTTATTGTGCTGCCCGGACTTATCTCGAAAAATATCCGCTGATCCATGGGGAAATTAAAAGAGCTCATCATAGCGGAAAAGTCAAGGCCGTTGATTGCAAAGTAAATGTTGAATATCATACCTATGGATATACCTGCCAGGCTGCCGATTAAACCGAGGACAATACCTTCAAAGAGAAAGAGGTTCAACACTTCAAATCTGGAGATGCCCATGGACTTGAGGATGCCGATCTCCTTGCGGCGCTCCAGGACCACCATCATCAGGATATTGGTGATGATAAAGGCGCCCAGAAAGGCAATAAAAAAGTAAAAGTAATTATAAATAATAGTGGCCATATCGACCATAGTGGCCCATTCGCCATGTTCGGTCCAGGATACAACGGCCAGTTGGTCATCATTGAGCAAGGTCCGTATTTTTTCAGCAACATCAGTTGCTTTTTTGTAATCCTTAAGCATGATAATTATCTGCTGGGTAGAGCCATCCATGCGCAGCAGCTTTTTAGCGTCTGTTAAAGGGATCTGGAAAAACTTATCATCAAGAATATTCAGGCCGGTTTCGAAAATACCGACTATATTGAATTTGCGAAGGTGCAGCGCATAATCTGCTCCCCGGGTCATTACCTTCAGGACATCGCCAACCTTCAGATTAAGAGCGTCTGCAATACCGGCCCCTACAATTGTTTCCCGCTCATTCTGAATATATCTTCCCCCTTCCCGCAGCGAGTTCTGCAGCAGTAGCAGGTCTTTTTCAACCTCGGGGTCCCCGGCCAGGGCCGCGGCATATTTATTGTTTCCCTCGTTAGCCAGCAGTACGCCGAAATTGACCCGTTCAGTCACCTGCTCCAATCGCGGAGAGATGACAGGATCGGCTTTTATAGCAGCAATAATTTTTTCAGGCTCTGCGATATTCTCGGTAACCGGATAAAATTGCCGCTTTTCACGGAATTTTTTGGTAGTGATTCGGATATGTCCGGTCTCGTTCTTGGTGGAGTTCTTTACGATCGATTCAAGCATACCACCGGCGAAGGCGCGAAAAAAGGTTATACCTGCAATTGACAGAGCCACTGATGTAAAAGCAAGGATGGAACGGCGCCGATTCCGCCAGATGTTACGGAAAGCCATCTTTAATATATATGTCATTGCTAGCTCCTTTATATAAACCTTAACGCACTGGTTACTTCCATTTTGGCTGCTTTACGAGCCGGAGGAATGCTGGCGAGTAAGGCGGTGAGAATGCCAAAGAGAAAGACACCGATTATCAGAGGTATATTCCATTCCCCGTAAATGGTACCCCATACAGGAAAACCGGCTGTATCAATGTACATGTCTCCGTAAATCTTGTCCAAAGGCCAGCCATAGGTGGTTAAAATAATAACAGAGATAACGCCAAGAATGACACCTCCCAGGCTGCCCACAAAACCGATCATGATTCCTTCGCACATGAACATCCAGGTTATCTCTTTCCCGCCCATTCCCATGGCACGCAGAACACCTACCTCACGTATGCGCTCGTAGACACTCATGAGTACGGAGTTGACTATCCCTACTGCTGCGATGAGGAGAAACACGAGGGTCATACCCGCACCCCAGTTCTTTTTCCCTTTCACCAGCGCCAGGATACCCGCACCGAGTTGTTTAAAGGAATAGGCGCTCAGACCCGGTAGGTCCTTTTTTACCAGGTCCAGAACCTCCTCCATATCATCAAGCAGGTCATCGAAATTGATCCGGCGCTTAAGTTGCACGTTCATTTCGGTCACGGTATTCTCCAGGTCCAGAAAGCTGTTGGCCGCGTCAAAGGTAATAAATACGCCGCTTTTGTTCAGAGCCGGATCGGTAGTATTGAACAGGCCAACTACCTTGAAGTCGTCTGCATTGCGGCTTTCGTATTTTGTCAGGGCATACATGGTGATAAAACCGCCGGGTTCTACACCCATTTCCCGTGCCAGGTCCTTACCCAGAATGATCTGCCGCTCGCTTTTTTCCGAAAAATAGTTCCCCACCAGATGCTCGATCAGTTTAAACACGGTTTTATCTCTATCTGGATCCACAACAGTCCCGATGACGGGCATGGACTCCTCATAGTTGGAGAGCTCACCTAAAAACTTGGTACGGGGAGTGACACTTTTCACCCGGTCATGGGTAAGGAGTGTTTTTTCAATCCCGTCCAGGTCCTGCAGACCGTATTTAAGAGGATATGATTCCTTGTTCTCGTCATACTCTTTTGTATAGATCTGAACGGCTGATGTGGAGAGGTTGATCAGGTTATCCATAGAGCCCCGATCTAAACCGCTCATTATAGAATCCATGAAAATGTATATAAAAAGTCCGAACGATATGACAATACCGGTGAGGAAAGTCCGGCGTTTGTGCCGCAGCAGATTCCGGAAAGCTATTGTAATGATTGTTTTCATAATTTACTTCCTTTCATCGGATTTTACCGTCCCATCCCGCAGAACGATCTCTCGTTTGGCATGTTTCTGCATACGAGGATCGTGGGTGGAAAAGACAAAGGTGGTCTGCCGCTCCTGGTTTATTTTCTGCATGAGGGCGATTACCTCTTCAGCGGTTTCAGAATCAAGATTGGCCGTAGGCTCGTCAGCCAGAACAACGAGCGGTTTCTTGACAAGCGCCCGTGCAATGGCAACGCGCTGCTCCTGGCCGCCGGAAATTTCCCTGGGTAACCTGTTTTCCATACCCTTCAATCCGACCAGCTCAATTATTTCCAATGCCCTCTCAGCCATGTCCTGTTTTGAATGCTTTTTTTCGATGACAAGAGGGAGCTCGACATTTTCCTTGACAGTCAACACGGGAATCAGGTTATATGATTGAAAGATAAAAGCAATATTATCTTTTCTGTAATCTGAAAGGCCTTTTTCTTTCATTCTTCCCAGCTCTTTCCCGTTATATATGACACTGCCGCTTGTTGGCGTATCAAGGCAACCGGTGATATTGAGAAGTGTGGTCTTACCGCTTCCGGAAGGGCCGACAATAGAGAGAAACTCGCCTTTTTCAATAGTCAATGTCACTCCTCTCAGCGCATGTACCTCCTGATCACCTTTCTTAAACACTTTTTTTACATCTTTTAATTCCAGTACTGCCATGGTATTATCCTTTGCCAGAGAAAAAGAATTTATCTGTATTAAATGTTTATCCTGTCATCAATAATGCCTTCACTGGTGGCCTTTTTAGACACTGCCGCGTATAAGGCTCTGTTCATCAAATGGGGCGTTTCCGAAGGCACTACTATCATGGAGCCTTTGTGCTTCACTGCATCAAGCAACATATTCAGTGATCGCAGCATCATGGCCTCTTCGTTACCTTTATAGCTCTCCGAAGCCTCAGCGTATTTTTTCGCGATTTCAATCTCTGCAGAGCCCAGTATTATTCTGGCGTTTTTTTCCCGCTCCGACTGCGCCTCTTTACTGATGGCATCCTCAAGCTCTTTCGGCACAACAATATCTTTTATTTCCACCGAGAGAGCGGTTATGCCCCACGGATTGGTCTTGGCATCCAGAATTTTCTGCAGTTCCTCGCCGATTTCATCACGGTCGGTAAGCAGACGCGACAGGGTTGTTTTCCCGATAATATCCCGTAGCGCAGTTTTAGCGCTCAACGGCACTGCAGACTGATAATTTTCAACTTCGAGCTTTGCCTTTGCCGCATCCCATATCATCCAGAATATTATTGCGTCAACATATATCGGCACGGCATCCCTGGTGAGAACTTTCTCGGCAGTAAAGTCTGTGACCGTGATACGACAATCTACATACGCATAGGGTATGTCTACCACCGGTATCAGAAAGAAGATGCCGGGCCCTCGTGTTTTATACAACCTGCCAAAGCGTAATACCGGTACGCGCTCCCACTCAAAGGCAATTCGAATGGAAATGCTCAGCAGTATAAAAACCACCGCAGTGATAACAATAATACTCCGTGGTACAGTGCCGGAAAAATCAAACAACAGAAACAAACCAATACCAATTAATAATAGAATTATATTCAATATATACCTGCGGAGAGCGAAAAGTTTTTTCCTCAGCATCCGGAACACGGGGTTATATTCCCTTGTTTCCTCATACCCGTTTGATTTTGTTTTCATCTATCAGCTCCCTTTTTTGAGATTTCTGCGTTCTTTTTCCATTTTTTTCAGAGTGGCCAATGCCTCCTCTGTTTTAATTCCCAGAGTGGCAATTTCATTCAAAAAAGTACTGCAAAGCCGTTTTAGACCTTTTTGCTTTTCCTCCGGATCGATTGTGGATTCTTTCCCTGAAATAAACGTGCCTGTTCCCTGCTGCGTGTTTACAATACCGCGCAGTTCAAGCTCACTGTATGCTTTGGCAATGGTGTTGAGATTTACCTGCAGATCAACTGCGAGTTGACGTACTGTGGGAAGCCTTTCACCCGGTTCAAGTATTGAGTTAACAACACCGTAGATTACCTGATTTACAATCTGCCGATAGTACGGCACACCGCTTGAATTGTTCAAGGTGAATTTAAAAGCCACCCTATGCCTCCATTGTTCTATTGTACTAGTCTAATAGTACAATAATATAATAGTACGTTTTGCGGCTTTTGTCAACACTTTTTTCCAACTTTTTTAGCCTTTGAACCAGATTTTCCAGAAATTCCCGGTCGGATTAACCGGACAGACTTTTTCACATACAGAACAGAGTCTCTTTGCATAAATTGAGTGAAACAGCCCTATAACGCGAAAAAAGAGATGAGTAAAAGAGTTTTTTTTTCGCAGGCCGATTATTGCGACAATACAGAATCCCAGATAGCTGAGCAATGCCAGGATACCTTCAAATTTATTCAAGCCGGAGGTTCTGTTATCCGGCTCCATTATGTCTCCTTTTTTAAAAATAAATCCTCAGGGATATATATCCTGCATCGGGATATATGCCGAATTCCGAATTGAATGCAAACGGGCTTTCAGCTTTTTTACCGAGTCCGATTATCGCTCCCAGTGAGATATAGATATCGCTTCTGATATTGTACTCCAGTTCCGGCAGCAGGCAGACTGAATTATCGGAGAAATTGTACAGGACCATAAAACTTCCCGGTAACAGCGGTGTTATCTCATATCGTCCGCCAAGGCCGCAGTAATGTTTTCCCAGAAGATAAACGGCACCTTCAGTATATGCACAGGTAGTGAGTTGATTCAGATACGAATCTGCATTATTTGAACCTATACTATTAAAATGATATTCAATATATCCGTAAAATTTTTCAGAGAAGTTATAGTCTGCGCCGAGGGAGAGCCTGAAATAGTCGTTATCATTTGAATGCTCTGTTTCGTTATCGAGAACATCCGTAAAGACATGGGCAGCTTCACACCAGATTCCGGCGCCACCGAGCGATCTGGCTATGTCGATACCGGATAGCAGGTTGCCCCGAAAACCGATAAACGGAAACGCAATGTCGGTTTCCAGGACATATATCTTTGTACGAAGGAAAAAGGCGCTGTTTTTATAATGGAATTCGTCACCGAATACATAGCCGATATCAATTTCATTGAGACTTTTAATGGGAAAGATCATCCGGACTGCGTCAATACCGTATCGTTCTTCCGTGTCAAGAGCGTTGAAACCGAAAGGGGTAAGGATGTCAGTGGGATTAATAATCCGGGCGCTTCCCCAGCCAATCGCCTGCCTTCCGGCAATTAATTCGGTGAATGGCAGTTGGAAGCTAAATGAAAATCGGTCAAGATTATGATAGATGCTGAAATTCTCAATATCCTCTTTGTCGAATGGATATAATCGTTCTTTAAAATCAGCGGCACGATATACTGAGGGATTTGTTAACGAAAACAAGGCGTTGTATAGGAGCGATTGCTTCTTTTTTATCTCGGGAACCAGTTCATAGGAGAGCTGAAGTCGAAATGTTGCTCCAGGCGAGAAGAGAATATTTGAACGCAGCCGGTTGGTTACATATCCTTCAGTATGTGACGCATTAAACAGAGATGTTTTAAATGTAGGCGGCTCCAGGACAAGGAAGAAACTTTTATAACAGCCGGAAAAGTTAAAGGGATTACCTGCGTAAAGTATTGCATGGAAGAGAGAAACAAAAAGGATTTTTTTCGCATGCATCAGGAACTTATTCCTTTTTTTGATCGGAATCAATCTGACCGTCCCTGAGTACAACAACACGTTTTGCCCGTTCCATTATTTTTGGATCATGGGTTGAAAACAGAAATGTCATACCGTTTTTCTCGTTCAGCTCATGCATCATATCCAGTAACGCGGTTCCCGTTTTTGAATCAAGGTTGGCGGTCGGTTCATCAGCTATTATTATTTGTGGATTGGAAACCATGGCACGGGCTATAGCAACCCGCTGCTGCTGCCCGCCCGAGAGCTGCGGTGGTTTTCTTTTCTCAAATCCCTTCAAACCAACCTTATCAAGAATCTCGCCAACCCGTCTGTGTCTTTCTCCGGCAGTTACTTTTTGCAGCATCATGATATATTCAACATTTTCTTCAACGGTAAGCACCGGGATCAGATTGTAGGCCTGAAAGATAAAGCCGATATTATCCCTTCTGAAATCGGAGAGATTTTTACCGCTCATACCGGATATATTTTGTCTGTTGAGAAATACAGCGCCCGAAGAAGGATTGTCAAGTCCTGCAATGATGTTCATCAGCGTTGTTTTTCCAGAGCCTGAGGGACCCACAACTGCGGTAAATTCACCCCTGTTGACAGTAAAATCAATGCCCTTCAGAGCCTGAACAGCAACGGCTCCTGTGCCGTATGTTTTTTTAACGTTTTTTGTTTCAATAATAGCTTCAGTGTTCATCATTTCCTCCGTTACATGCTTTTTCGCATAGCCTGAGCAGGTTTCAGTTTAGCGGCAAAGGTTGCAGGATATATTCCTATTGCGGCAGTAAACAGCAATACCACAATCGGGTAAATAATATATTGATACAATCCGATAACCGGATATAATCTTCTCTGTACGGTAACCCCGCCGAGGTCAACTCCGTCAAAGGATATCCCGATTTTCATAAATATAAGGGTGACCAGTAATCCCAGAAGTATACCGATAACGCTGCTTATAATAGCCAGAGAACATGCTTCATAAAGAATCATTTTCCAGATATTGAATGAGCGTGTCCCAATTGCCTTTAAGACCCCGAATTCGAAGAAACGTTCATAGAGTGACATAAACAGGGTATTCACAATACCAAAGACCACTACGCCGAATATGACGATTGCCATAAGTACAATCACATAATTGAACAGGTGGAGTGTCATATCAAGCTCCGGCACAAGTTTCGGCCAGGGTTCTGCAGTCAATCCGTTCTTTGAATATTTTGCCCAAAGGGGATAGTCGGTGTGACTTGCAATCATTGCGTCTGTCAAATGGATTACAATCTCATGAGATTCGTCCGCCTTTAATCCAAGAAGGGTCTGCAGTTTTCGAAAATGAACAAAGGCGATTTGCTTATCCATTTCATCCGCTTCAAACTGATAGATTCCTCCCACTCTGAGCATTTCCTGGGCCAGTTCTCCGCTTTCCGCCATGGATACGGTAACGACAATCCTGTCGCCGGTCCGCACTTCAAGCTCCTCAGCGGTAGGTTTACCGATAAGAATAGATTGGGTATCATTCAGGTAGGATCCGCTTACCATTTTCTCATCTATTTCCGATACGGCTTTTTCCGTTAGGGGATCAATACCGCATATCATAAGGTGGCGTGAATTAACGGCTGAATTGATTAGCCCCTGTGTCATAACACGCTTTGAAACCTGGGCAACCTCCGGTTCTTTGCTGAGCTGCTGCAGAATCCTGTCTGTTTCGGGAATGGTCTTTTCAGGATCATAATTGTCGGTGAAACCTTCTGCGTGGATTTGAGCTTCTCCCAGGAAGTTATCGGTAACGGTTTCTATAATGTTTCTTTGCATACCCGCCATAAATGCGTCGGTGAATATCATACCGGCGAGGCCGACTCCTATAGCAATGCCGGTTATCACGGTACGCCGTGAATTTCTGAAAATATTTCGCCATGCTATTCTGATATACATATCCATATACGATTCTCCTCTAATGTATCCGCATAGTTGCGGCCGGCTCGGTCCGTGCAGCCTTTATTGCAGGGAAAATGCTCACCAGCAGCGCCGAACCGAAAATAGTAAGCGCCGGAATATAAAAACTTTTCGCATTGACTACAGTCCTGAAATGGGTAAATTCCATACCGCCGTAATAGTAAGGCTCGGGAACCTGTAATCCATGCAGAGAGAATAGATAGTTGATAATAAATGACAGTACGATGCTCACGCCGATACTTAACAACGCAAGAATCCCCGTTTCATATAGTATGAGAAACAGAATCTGGGTCGGCCGTGTTCCAATTGCCTTTAAAATACCATATTCTCTCTGCCGCTCGAGGACAGCCATAAGCACCGTGTTAAGTATGCTGATGGCGACAACTATCAAAAGAATAACAAGCATGATATACATACCGCCGATGTCCGCTTTCATCGATTTATAGAAGGTCCGGGCGATCTCCTGCCATGGCGCAACATCATAGGAGGAGCCAAGAACGGTCCTGAGTGTTTTACTCAACGCCTGTGCCTCACTGCTCTTTTCTCCTATGACCACAATCTCGTGTATCTGGCCGTAAAGCACAAACAATTCCTGTGCGTCCTGCAGATGCATGTAGAGTACAATGCGGTCGAATTCCCTGTTGCCGCTCTCCACAATGCCGGTGACGGTATACATGTCGTTTGCTATGGAGCCGTCCGCTGCCTGCGACACAATAACAATCGTGTCACCGGGACTCGCTTTGAGATTTTTTGCAAGACCTTTCCCGAGCAGGACAGTATGAGCGGCTTTCCGGGTGAGGTGCTTTCCTGTAATAACCTTTTTGTTAAAATTCGTTGCACGGTTTTCCAGTTCCGGTTCTATTCCTACGATAACGGCAACATTACTCTCTTCCCGCACGGAAACAAGCCCTGATGCATAGAGGCGCGGGGCGAACTGTTCAACCTCCTTGACCCCGTCAATTTTCCTGAACAGTGAATCATACCCGCCGATTGTTTTGTATAGAGACTCTTTCTGCCGGTATCCGGGAGCATGAACCTGTACATGGCCGATACTGTTTCGTGTGAACATATCGATGACGTCGCCATAAATACCATCGGCAATACCGAAACAGAATGCAGCAAGAACAAATCCGCCTATCATGGTAAGGGCAGTAAAGAGGGACCGACGTTTCTGGCGAAAAATATTCCGAAAGGCAATCTTTATTGTGAGCATCGCTATTCTCCTGTCACCGGTTCCCGCAGCTTGCGGAGTGAAAAGGTGTTGCTGTCAAGCCTGATATTATAATCAATGTCCAGGTACCGAAGCACTGTTTTATGTCCCTCTTTTGTTTTTGGAATCAGTGTTATAACGGTTGGTATCATTCGCTTATCAATGGTTTTTATTTCAGAGAAAAGCATCTCTCTGACCGGTTTTCCGTGTTCATCATAGTATTTCTCCCAGACCGGGAGCAGATCGCTTTTTCGTACGGCAATTTCTATTTTTCCCCAGACAATTGCTTTGCCCTTTTTGGGAATCCCTTTTACATAATGATAATCCTCCTTTTTTTCGGGAGGCTCAAAAATACTCATGTCATAATCATCGGTTAACGTATACTCCTTGACTAAATCATCATTGGTAAAATCGGATCCCATCCAGGAGCTCATCATCATTGAAGGTGGTATTTTAATCACTTTATTTGTTTTGGGCAGATAGTTCCACATCTCGTCTTCGATCTTCAATGTGCCGACACCTCTTTCTTTTTTGGGTGCAAGAATTTTTACCAGCATTTTTTCCATACCCAGAGACCAGGTCTTCATCTTTAATGTCCGGGACCAGTGGGGAGTGGTAATTTCCATTTCTACAAGGGCATAACTGGCGGAACTTTTA
The DNA here is from genome assembly GCA_964543525.1 of uncultured Fibrobacterota bacterium. Classification (GTDB taxonomy): domain Bacteria; phylum Fibrobacterota; class Chitinivibrionia; order Chitinivibrionales; family JANQEN01; genus CBDVBE01. The sequence goes on from CAZIYW010000057.1 coordinate 32,247, forward strand.
TAAAGCTCGTCAAAAGATACCACGATTTTCTTCAGTAATTCAGCGTCATTGCCCATGCTGGTTGTAACAGTTAAGAAACATACTGTTAATCCGTATATGATAATGTTAAGACGTGCCATGTGTTCCTCCCATCAGTGTTACTCGCCGCTTTTTATAAGATTTCCTTTATTTTAAAGCATCTTTTTTATGTGACTTTTGAGGATGCAATAATACCCTCAAGCATTTTAATATACATAATAAAATCTTTCTTACCCAGTGAGGTAATATGATAGGTTGTTCTGGGTTTCCTGTTAACAAATTGTTTCTTTATAGTGATATATTTACACCCTTCCAGCATTTTCATATGCATACTGAGATTACCCCGGGTAAGTTCCAACATTTCGATAAGTTCACTGAAATCAGCCTTTTTATTTGCCATTAATACCGACATAATGCGCAGACGGGCCGGTACCTGGAATACCTTTTCCAGTTGAGTGATTTTATTTTTGATAATAGAATTTTTATTCATATATAAAAGCTATTCTTCTCTAGGTGGTGCTCCCTCTTTCCGATTATCTGATGGGTTGAGCACTGCTATATGTTTTTCCCGTATCTGTTTATATCGCCCATGCATCAAGAGGCCAAGAATAACAGGTAGTACACCGAAAACACCGGCGACGAAAAACAGTTGCATATGTGACATAAAAAGCAGGCCTATGGCACCACAGGTCAGAAATATATAACCGACAATGGCAAAGCTTTTTTCTACATACACGGCTCCGAGTGAGGTGAAAAGTACTGCTATCCAGATGACACACGCCGGGATGATAAATTCATAATGCCTCATTTTAATAAACAGGATGATAAAAATGGCGCACATGATTTCCAGAGGGATATCAATCTGGAGAAATGCTTTATTTGCTATATGCCTATAGTATGAAAAAAAGCCCATATTGTGTTTTTTTCCCTGTATAGCAAACATAATGAGTGTTACCAGTCCGATAAGGCATGATATGGATACCCACATGATTATCATGGCTTTTTTTATTGCGGCAGTAGGCCCGAAGGTGGCTATAAAATGATAGTTCGCAATACAACCGATAATAACCACCAAACCGCTGATAGCGAGCAGGGTGCCGGTGCTGTATATGAAGTTGGTGAATATTTCGGCACCGGTTGCGCGATCAATGGTGTTTTTAATGGTGGAGAGGTCTTTCAGTGCTTTTTGCGGTGACAGTTTTTTTCCCATACGTTTCTCCTGTATTTTTACAAACTAATTAGAAGCACAAACAAGTTTGTCTCACAAACATAATAATACTAAATTTTTAAGTCATTGTCAATAATTTTTATATAAAAATGAAAAAAGGAATAGTGTTGTAAAACTTTCTCTAATTGTAAATAAACCGTCCCAAATCTGGGACGGTTGTCTCTGAATCGGGACGGTTAAGAGATTGCAATTTGGTTATTTACGCGCTAAAATGACCAGGATCCTTATTGGCATATTTTTTGCAATCTTAATATTTCTTTGTAAGGATTTTAAATAAAAACTATTACGTTTCAGATGATTAAATTTATAAAATTGTAGAATATGAAAATTTTTTTCACAATAATGTATTTGTCAGATGCTTGTGAAAATTGTTTTTCGGGGGACTTAATAAACTTGTCATAATGACATCATTGATATTTTGTGTTTTTAAAAATTAAGAATGTCGGAAGAGGGGTGGTACCTGCCGTTACATGCAAATAGTGAACCAGTAGTAATAATCTGAATTTAATATTCTCTCTTTCAATTTTACTCAAATTTTAGCAAAGGAGGTGCATTATGTGGAACTAAAACAGGCAAAATACTGATAAATAGTTATAACGTATTAATCATCAATTCATCACTAGTGTCCCAATGTTACTCGAATAAATTCAATTGGTTACAGTTTTGCTCTT
>CAZIYW010000058.1:0-33305 GCA_964543525.1 uncultured Fibrobacterota bacterium
TGAAAATACGCCATATGTTGCTTAGGTCCACTCAATTCTACGCCACCAAAATTTTGTTATATTATTAATGGAAAGGCTTTAAAATTAATCTTTTAGTTTTGAGGGAGAGATTTGGTATGCGACAGCTTACAGTATTCGCAGCAGTAGCGTTTTTATCCGGTACTGCTTTTTCACAGGACAATGTCCCTCCGTCTTATGATCCGCCTGATAATCTGGCTGTGGATAATGTTCCCCAGTTCATCGTCATGGGTTTTGATGACTGCATGTATCCCGACGGTATGACCTGGGTACTGGATACCCTGCTTAACCGGAAAAACCCCGCAGGAAACGGTAATCCCCTGACATTTGACGGTACACCGCTCTATGCATCATTCTATATTAACTCAGTCTATGCCGACAACCCTGCTACTGTCGAGATGTGAAGGCTCATTCAATGGGGCATGAAATCGCCAACCACACCCACGACCATGATGAAGCTTTGCTCAACGGTGTCAGCCAGGATAAATGGTATGAAGAGATGAAGACCTGCCATGACTGGATTGTTAATAACATGGGGATTCCTGCTGAGGATATCTGGGGATTCAGAACACCCTTTCTCTGTCAAACCGCAACCTCCTTTGCTGCAATGGACCAGATAAAATTTCTCTATGATTGCAGTATCACCCACGAACCGAAGGATTACGATCGGATCTTCATCTGGCCCTATACCCTGGACAATGGAGTCGGGCCGGGCGGTTCGGGCAATTTCGGCAATCATCCGGGCATGTGGGAAATACCGGTTTACAACGCAGCCCTGGATCCGTCAGGGTACCCCCATATGTGCGGCATGGATTTCTCGATCTGGCCGCGGATGCTCACAAAAAACGACATGGTCAATGTTCTTAAATGGTCTCTGGATATGCGCCCGGGTACTGGTAAAAACAGGGCGCCAATGACTGTCGGCATGCATCCCGATCTTTACTCCCCCTCAAATGATGAGCAACTGGTCACCAGCTGGCCCGTGAAACTTGAAGACCGCAAACAGTCAATTGTCGAGTTTATCGATTATGCCCTTACAAAGCAGTTTGTGCGGTTTGTCTCTGCAAAACAGTTAATACAATGGATGAGGAAACCTGTTGGCCTGGATGAAACGGGTAACAGTCATAAGAACAACAAAGCAACCACAGCCCAGAAGTTTTCAGTAAAAAGAATACATGGAAATAAGCTTCAACTTTTTATTCCACATAGCGGCATGTATACTATTGCCATTTCCATGGTGAATGGGCGGAGGATATTCTCAAAGCAACTATCTGCAATACATGCAGGCGCCTTCATACTGTCCCTGCCGGAGTCTCGTGTCAGCAGTGGAATTTTAATTGTGTCTTGTAAAGGGAAAAATTGCTTAACAAAATCTAAAATCTTTTTATAATACAAGACATCCCTCAGGCTTTAAATTTTTTCGAGCTGTCACAATTTGCGGTCTGTATACTTTTAACGCTTCGTGCCAATCAGCGCTACTCTCATCAATATGCGGCGCTTAAATGGGATTTGCCGAGCCCGACGCCTCCGATAAAAAAGGGTTTAAACCTACCATCTTTTTTCGGCGTTCCCACGCTGTATGGCCAGTTACTTGCATAGCGCATTCAGGAGAAAGTTGAGCTTCCTCGTAAAAAATCTCAACAAAAAAGCTTACAAAACAGACGCATACAGTGAAACCTGACACAGCGCTAAAAACAATTACTCTCTATTACACGTTATGCTTATCATTTATTTCGGGATGGCAGGTTGCTGTTACCGGTATATATAACTGTTTAAAGAGCTTTGCCATAAGACGCTAAAAAGCAACCCCGTCCCGAATATTCGAATCTTTGAACAATAAAAAAGCCACCGAATATTCGATGGCTTTTTTTAATGCGGTCGGCCAGACTTGAACTGGCACGGAGTATGCCCCCACAAGGTCCTTAACCTTGCGTGTCTACCAATTCCACCACGACCGCAATTATTTTCTGCGATACTATTTTTTATTCTTCATCGCCAGGCGGTAAAACCGGTAATTCCTGGCCCTGTACCGGTGCTTCAGCACCTTCACCCTCTTCCGGCAAGGGTAATCCGCCGCCCTGCAGAACTGATGACGGGGCGTAAGATTCGGTCTCAGCCCGCTTTTTCAGCTCGGATTTTCCCTGTGACACGGCACTTCGTGAGAGAACCAGAGAGAGTAGAATACAGAGAACCATATAGGAAACTGCAAATATGGTGGTTCCCCGTGTCAGGATATTTGCTGTATCCTGTGCGCCTAGCAGGGTGTTGGCGCCGGCCAGGCCGCCGCCGATAGATCCGGAAATTCCACCGCCCTTGTCAGACTGAATCAGCACCAGCAGCACCAGAAACAGACAGACAATAACGAAAATGACAACAAAAATACCAAATAACATAGGTTTTCCCCGTTTTATTATAAAAAATTATTTCGGTACAACAATGCCTGCAAATGCGTCGGGTTTGAGTGATGCCCCGCCAATAAGGCCGCCGTCAACATCAGACTGCTCAAGCAGCTCCTTTGCGTTTTCCGGTTTCATACTGCCGCCGTACTGAATGCGAATAGCCTGGGCAGTTTCTTCATTGTACAGATTGGCGAGAAGTTTACGTACAAATACATGCGCTTCATTCGCCTGTGCCGGTGTGGCGGTTTCACCGGTACCGATAGCCCATACCGGTTCGTATGCAATAGTACATTTCAGCGCCCCTTCCTGAGAAATACCGGCGAATGCGCCGCGTGTCTGTCGTTCGACGACTGCTTCCATTTGTCCACCCTTTCTTTCGTCAAGCGTTTCCCCGATGCAGATAACGGGCAGCAGCCCGGCGGCAAGCACCGCTTTCAGTTTTTTATTTACCGTTTCGTCGGTTTCATGAAAACAGGTACGCTGCTCCGAATGGCCGATAATCACATAGGTCACCCCGACACTCTTCAGCATATCACAACTGATTTTTCCGGTGTAAGCCCCTTTGGCTTCCCAGTGAACATCCTGTGCCCCGAGTTTGATATTTGAGGCTTTAATCACCTCATGTACGGCCGTAAGATTTACATAGGGCGGGCATACTGCAATATCAACATCCGTGTTTGAACCTACCGTTTCGACAACACCCTGTGCCAGCGAAACGGCTTCGTCACGCGTGGTGTTCATTTTCCAGTTTCCGGCAATGAATTTTTTTCGGGTCATTAAAACTCTTTCTCCTTAATGAATACTGTATTCGGTTTACAAAAATAATTTATTGTATGGTTACATTAAAACCGTTTGGCGCAATTATTTATCAGTCAACGCTGCAATACCCGGCAGTGTTTTCCCTTCCAGGTATTCGAGCGATGCTCCGCCGCCGGTAGAGATATGGCTCATCCGCTCGCTGAGACCGGCTTTTTCTATGGCTGATGCGCTGTCACCGCCGCCGATAATGGTTTTTGCACCCCGGTCGGTACATTCCGCAAGCACCTGCGCGATTTTATTGGTACCTCCGGCAAAATTGCTGAATTCAAACACACCCATGGGACCGTTCCAGACAATGGTATTTGCCGAATAAAGTGTCTTGGAGAACAATTTCACGGTTTCCGGCCCGATATCCATAGCTTCCATGTCGGCTGGAATAGCATCCCTCGCAACAATCTTTCTCTCCGTATCATTTGAGAACTCAGCCCCGCATACACAGTCAACCGGAAGAAGGAGCTTTGTACCCTTTGCCTCAGCTTCGGCCATAATCTCATTTGCCAGCGGAATCTTATCCTCTTCAAGAAGCGATTTGCCGATTTCAAGCCCCTGTGCTTTAAAGAAGGTATAGGCCATGCCGCCGCCTATTATCAACGTGTCAACCTTACCGATAAGATTGGTGATGACATCGATTTTTCCTGATATTTTTGCACCGCCCAGAATTGCGACAAAAGGGCGCTCCGGGTTTTCCAAAGCCTGTCCGAGATAATCGAGTTCCTTCTTGATAAGATAGCCTGCAGCACACTGTTCGATATACCGGGTTACCCCTTCGGTGGAAGCATGCGCACGGTGTGCGGTTCCAAAGGCGTCATTGACATAGATATCCGCAAGAGAAGCCAGTTTCTGCGCGAATGCAGGATCATTTTTTGTCTCTTCATTGTAAAACCGAAGGTTTTCAAGCAGTAAAATGTCACCGTCACGCATAGCGCCAACCGCAGTTTCAACCTGTTCACCAATACAGTCCTCTACAAATGAGACTTTATCGCCAAGACGGCCTTTCAGATCATCGGCAACCGGTTTCAGGCTCATTTCCGGTTTGCGCTCCCCCTTTGGGCGTCCCAGGTGCGAAATGAGAATTACCTTTGCTCCGTTTTCAGAGAGGTAATTGATTGTCGGCAATGAAGCTACAATACGCTTGTCATTGGTGATGTTTTGATTTTCGTCAAGCGGTACGTTGAAATCGACACGAACCAGAACCCGCTTGCCCTGCACAGTTAAATCTTCTATAAAGAGTTTATTGCTCATACCAGGCCCCGTGGTTGAATAAATGGTTAAAAAGCTCCGGATAATAAAAAGCCGCGTTTCTTATGGGTGAGAAACACGGCATGTTTTTTTCTCACTACAGATTTTGAGCCATGAGTTTAAACAAATCCACACAGCGGCAGGAATAGCCCCACTCGTTATCGTACCATGAAAGGGTCTTCACCATGTTGTCGCCGATAGTCATGGTAGAGCCGCCGTCAATTATGGATCCGTGAGAGTCACCGATAATGTCACTCAATACAATCGGATCTTCCGTATAGGCGAGCTGGTAGCCCATTGCACCCTGCGAAGCCTCTTTGAATGCAGCATTAATCTCTTCAACGGAAGCTGATTTTTTGAGTGTACACACAAGGTCGGTAATTGAGCCGCAGAGAGTCGGCACACGCAAAGCACAGCCGTGGAGTTTTCCCGCAAGCTCCGGTATAACAAGCCCGATGGCCTTTGCGGCACCGGTCGTTGTCGGAATGATGTTTGCAGCGGCAGCCCGCGCCCGGCGAAGATCCTTATGCGGCAAATCAACAATACGCTGATCGCTTGTGTATGAATGTATCGTGGTCATAAGCCCGTTTACCACACCGAATGAATCGTTGAGAACCTTAACCATCGGTGCAAGGGAATTGGTTGTACAGGACGCGTTTGAGACAACCTTTGCATCACCGCTCAGGGTATCGTCGTTCACGCCGCAGACTATAGTGGCGTCAACGTCGTCCGGACTTTTTGACGGCACCGAGAGGAGCACTTTCTTTGCTCCGGCTTCCAGATGCTTCTGAATGCCGTCACGGGAACGGAAAACGCCGGTAGATTCAAGGACAATATCAATATCCTTTTCTTTCCAGGGCAGGTTTCCCGGATCCTTCTCCGCGGTAACCGGAATACTTTTACCGTTAACGACAAGGCCATTCTCGTCAGCTGTAACGGTGCCGGAAAATTTCCCGTTCACTGAATCGTATTTCAGCAAATGCGCCATCAGTTTTGTGTCAATAAGATCATTGACATGCAGAATCTCAAAGTCATCACCGCTTTCAGTCATAATTCTGAAAACGTTTCTTCCAATTCTACCGAAACCGTTTATACCAATCTTTATTGCCATGAAATCCTCCACCTTTTATAAATGTGAAACATACAGTAATTATTTTCTCTAAATACAGGAATCGTATACAGGTGTTTACAGATAATTATATTTAAAAAGGTATGAAAATATATGTTGGCTGCATTAAATCAGTCAATACATAAACAAGTACCACAAATAGTTTTTTTTCATCTGCCGAGGAGCGGTTGCCATGGATAGTATATCACAGGACGGGAGCTTGTTTTTTATTGCAGGACCGTGTGTTATCGAATCGGAAAAACTCTGCCTGACAATTGCAGAAAAACTTTCACAACTGGCACATGCACATGGTGTTTCCATTATTTTCAAAGCATCGTACGACAAAGCGAACAGAACATCGGCAGCTTCATTCAGGGGGCCGGGATTGGATGAAGGTCTGAAAGTTCTTCAGAAGGTAAAAAATGAGACCGGCATTTCAGTCTGTACAGATGTCCATATTCCGGAGCATGCAGCTCCCGTTGCAGAAGTTGCCGATATTTTACAGATTCCCGCGTTTCTCTGCAGACAGACAGATCTCCTTGCTGCTGCCGGAGCAACCGGCAGGCATGTGAATATCAAGAAGGGACAGTTCATGGCGCCGCAGGATATGCGCTTTGCACTCAAAAAGGCGGGTGAGAAGTGTTTCCTTACCGAACGTGGTACCTTTTTCGGGTATAACAGACTGGTTGTGGATTTTGCCGGTATTCACACACTGAAAGCACTGGGTGTGCCGGTTATATTTGATGCGACTCACAGTGTACAGCTTCCCGGTGGCGGAAGCGGCGTTTCTTCCGGCAACCGCGATCTGGCAATACCTCTTGCACGTGCCGCTGTCTGTCAGAAAGTAAACGGACTCTTTTTTGAAGTACATCCCGATCCGGACAATGCCCTGTGCGACGGCGCCAACAGCATCAATCTGAGTGACTTTGAAAATGATGTGCCGCGGTTTCTGGCGTTGCATGAGAAGATTAAAGACTGGTAATGACCCCATCCCCGGCCCTTCCCCTGATTATAAGGGAAGGGAGTGTATTATAAAAAATCAATAACGTGACGGGTCGGAACCGTTTCGTGCAGATATGTAAAAACAATTATTTCACTTTTCAAGGGATAAATCACCATGCAAAACATCTCCCTTTCTTCGTACGGTTTACTATCAACCACACCGTCACCGGTCAGCCGCATGATGGCTTCTTTTGCCGCTGATTTCCGCGACTGGTGCGATATCAATCTCGGTGTCGGGTATGTTAATGACCGCACCATACCGCAACGTGCTATTCTCAAAGCCATGGAAGCGGTCATTGATGATCCGATACGGTACCGGACAGCTTTTAATTATGGCGGTCCGGCAGGTTCCGCAAATCTTATTGATTCGATTCGGCATTTTATCACGGAAAACGCTATCGGCAATATAACAAAAGAACTGCTTGACACAAAGAATGTCGTTGTCGGGGTGAGCGGTGTGACCAGCCTTCTTGAAGGCATTGCCCAGATAATGAAGCCCGGCATCGTCGTGACCACGGATCCGATGTATTACATCTATTGAACTCGCACCAGGAAAAACTATGACAGAATCCCTTGTCAAAGCACTTGGGCAATGGACACAAATTCAGAGATTGCGTATTACCCGGAATAATATAAGGAAAGCACCACTTCAATTTTCTGATAATTATTCGACAGAATCGATCAGAAAATTAAATAGAACATAGTAATTTCGATACTAATATAATTCGTTCTCGATTATATGAAACCTGTTGCCGGCCATAATAAATACTCTCTTTACCTCTTACTTCTAACGGCAATACCATTTGTCATAAATGCAGAAACTCCCGAAAATTGCACTGTCTGCAACGGCATATTTTCTCCTATTGATTCAGGCTACGGCTCAGACAGTATCCAGTCGATTATAGTAACTAAGCAGGAGACAAAACCATTCCGTCACAGAACCATGTACCTGTATCGTCCTGAGGCTGTGACGGAACCGTTGCCGGTCATATTTTTTCTTCATGGATTGCGGGAGAGTGACCATCGTTCATATACAAAACTGTTCCGGCATATTGCAAGCCGGGGATACAGTCTGGTACATGTTACCTATCGTATGAAATCATTTCCTTTTCAGGGAAGAACCTATAAGGCCATGTTCAAGAGCTGTGTCCGGTCATTGCACTATTTCGGGAAATATATTGACACAACAAGAGTCGGTGTCATGGGACACTCCTTTGGTGCAAGCGCGATTCCCTACCTCGCAAAGCGTTTCATCACTGAGAAAAAATGGGGAAGCGACGGTGTTTTCATGTACATCATGTCGCCGTTTTATGTTTTTAATATCTCTCAGGAAGAGCTGGAACGGTTTTCCCCGCAGGTAAAAATGATTATCCAGATTTATCAGGAAGATGACTGTAATGATCACCGTATGGCAAAGGACCTGTATGAAACTATTGGCATACCGGTTTCGGAAAAGGATTTTATTATTCTGTTAAGTGATACCAATGCAGCTTCCGGTTGCAAACTGATTGCGGACCATGCAGTGCCAACCGATAAAAATCATAATCAGGGGCGGGTTGATATACTGGATTTTTACGGTGTGTACCGGTACTTTGATGCCTTGGCCGATTATACGTTTAACGGTACCTCCGAAGCAAAACACATTGCGCTGGGCCACGGATCGAAAGCGCAGCGTTTCATGGGATTCTGGCCTGACAGTACTCCGGTACGAGGGGCTTTAATTTCCTCTGAAGCACCCCTTTTAACGCCACAATCGAATTTCATGTTCCCCTGGAATCACCCGTGGAATTTCCGGCGACGGAAATATGATATCTGGATGCCGGACAGTGCTACATGGAAGCCATAAAAAGACAGGGTGATTATTTGCAGGGAATGTTATTTCCCCTGTTTCCGGTGCCAGGCAACAACCTTTTCATAGGCAAGGGTTCCGCCGAAAATATCAAGCGCACTCCCGACGGTGGCATCTATCCGGCCTTTACCGAGGGTGTTCACCATATCCAGATCGTCAATGGAGCGGATGCCTCCGGCATAGGTCACCGGAATTGGGGCAGCACTGCTTAAAAGCGTTATAAGCCCGATATCAACACCCTCCTGCTTCCCTTCAACATCAGCGGCATGCACAAGAAATTCACTGCAGTAAGCGGCAAGACGCTCAAGGGTGTCCTGCGTGACCGTGACATCGGTAAAGTGTTGCCAGCGGTCGGTCACGATATAATACCGGTTGTGTTTTCTTTTACAGCTCAGATCCAACACAAGGTTGTGTTTACCAACAGCCTTTGCGATCGCAGCACAGTGTTCCCAGTTAATCGTGCCGTTTTGAAAGACAAATGAGGTAACGATTACATGTGAAGCGCCGGCATCAAGATACTCACCGGCATTTTCCGGCGTGATACCACCACCGACCTGCATTCCCGAGGGATACGCGGCAAGTGCTTCCTTTGCGGCAGTTTCATTGCCCGGCCCGAGCATTATTACATGGCCGCCCTGAAGGTTGTCCTTTTTATACTTATTGGCATAATGGGCAGGGGAGTGCTCTGCTTCAAAATTGGTTACAATGCCGGTATCATCGGTATCGGAGAAGGTACTGCCGACAATCTGTTTTACCTTGCCCTTATGTAAATCAATACACGGTCTGAATTTCATAAGTTAAAAATACACTAAAGAGGTGTCCCCGGCTAAGTCCTAAATGAAGCAATTTGTATTGACAGGGATTGTAAGTAATTTGATTTTTTTACGTATATAATTTGACAACCCGATCGATCCCTTTTTATGTTACTAATAACCGGATAATTCCCATCACTATGAAAGGAGTAGGTATGTACCGATTAATTATTGGGGCGCTTTGTATTGCACTGTACCTTTTCAGTTGTTCCAGAGAGCTGAAAGTTGATGTCACCGAGAAGCATCCGAACGGGAAGAAGAAGAAAGAGATTTACTATTACAGCCGCAAGTCCGATCCGCGCCGGGTAATCCTTTATGACGCCGAAGGTCGGATTAAATCGGATCAGTTTATGAAAAACGGTAAACCTGACAGCGTGACCACTATTTATCATGCCAACGGGAATAAATACAAAGAGGTATTCTATATTCAGGATAAAAAGACAAAGCAGGAGATGAAACACGGCAAAGAAATGACCTGGTATGAAAACGGTCAGGTGAAAAGTGAGACCAATTATGTTAACGGGTATCCTGAAGGGGTGGCGGTAACCTACTACGAGGACGGGACAAAGGCCTCTGAGACACCCTATAAAGACGGTGAAAAAAACGGGAATGCAGTTGAGTATTTCCCGGACGGCAAGCAGAAGGAATTGGTACCGTATGTCAATGGTAACATAGAAGGTGTCCGTAAAGAGTGGTATGCGAACGGGAATCCCAAGAAGGAAGAGACCTACGTTCATAATGTCTTATCAGGCAAATGGATATCCTATCATGAGAACGGCAATAAACAGACGGAATGTACCTATAAAGACGGCAAACTGGAAGGGCTTAAACAGGAATGGTATGAGAACGGTCGTCTGGCCGCCAAAGCAACCTATGAAAACAATCAATTAATCGAAGGCACCCGGTATTAGGTATTAACACTGCCGTTGTCCCGTTACTTTACAGGCTGAGAGTCGCTCTGTGTGCTTTCAGCCCTTTTTTGTCTCTTTTTCGGTGTACTGATAACCGTTTCAAGAATTTTTTGTTGCAGGCTCCAGTGTGAGTATTGTGATTTCTTTTTATTGGTCACCAGTATGGCGAACACACAGGTTTTTTCCGGAAGCAGCACATAGCCCGCAAGGTTACTGACCCCCCGACTGTTCAGGGTGCCGGTTTTTGCGCGGATAATACCTTTGAGGGGTGAATGTTTAAACCGGCTCTTCAAGGTGCCGTCGACCCCGGCAACCGACATCGCATAGGTGAATTCGGGTACATACGTTTTTTTATACCATACATATTCCAGCAGGTTGACGATATGCCGGGGACTTACCCGATTCCCGCCCCCCATACCCGAACCGTTTTTTATTATCGGCGATGTTTTTGTTTTTCGGCGCAGATACTTCTTCCGTTTCCACCAGTCTGAAACGATTCGTGCGCCGCTCCGCCATGAACCCGGAAGAGAATCAAACTCGGAAGCAACGGTTTTAAACACCATTTCCGCAGCGAAATTACTTGAGTATTTAAACATGTTAAACACAAAGATTGGTAACGGTTGTGATTCGAAGGTATAAAAAGGCTCTTTCGATTGTAAAGATTGGGGGACTGTCTCATGCCGGACTTTACCGTTAAAGGCGATATCGCACTCCTCAAAAAGCCCCTGACAGATCCATCCAAAGCTTTCCCAGGTATTCCATACTTTTCTGAAAATATAGCGCGGCTCCTCATGCAACGCCATGTCCCCGAATACCAGTATTGCTGTTTTTCCGTCCATGATTTCAGTCTTCACCTGTAATCCTGAGGATGTTCCGGCAGGTGATGTTTTTGCGGTAGATACAATTTTGACCCCTTTCATTCGCGGAAACGGGGTAATATGAACAGGTGCCCCGATAACGTTAGCCGGAGCAACATGTACCGCTACTGTATTAAAATTTGCCGACAACGCAGCAATCGGTGCTTCATAGGCGCGGCTTGAATTATCCTCACCGAATCCCGGACCGTTTATCTCAGGATCAAAATAGGAATCATCAAGAATGAGATCACCGGCAATTTTTTTTATCCCGCAATGAGTAAGGTGCTGGATAAAGAGCCACATCCGCTCAGCAAGAAAACCGGGATCACCACCGCCCCGAATATACACGCTTCCCGGTACCACACCGGAATCGCGATCAAAGGTGCTGTCGATATATACCTTCGTTTGGAAGGTGTACTGAATACCGAGCATATCCAGAGCGGCCGCTCCGGTTATAAGCTTCATAACTGAAGCGGGATTATACATAGTCTCGTGGTTCAGGGCCACAAGCGGTTTGTCACTTTTGATTTCTTTAATCAGAACACCGACCGATTCCTCGGCATAATTACTATCTTTTATCAGCTGTTCCACGCGTGTTTGAAATGATTCCGCATTGAGCATCAGCGTGACACCCACTATCGTTACAAGTATACCCGCCTTTTTTTTCATATCGCAGCAATCCCGTATTTATTATCCGTATCGTTATTTATTAATTTTTTATGTTTTCAGGTATTGTCAAAATCTATTTTTTCCCCGTTATTTGTTTTATCTTAATTGACTCTGTATCATATATATATTTTACGTTGTTGCTGGAGAACCATATAATGCATAAATATTCAATCGTCTTTGTTCCACCAGCGGAGAATATTCAGTTGAAACACCGGATTATCGAAAGTACTGATCAGGAAACTGCTTTGAAAACATTTTTTTCGGAAGAAATCACTGATTATTACACCGACGATGAGCAGGGTTTCTTTTATTTCAAACAAGACTTTTTTGAACAGTCCGGCCCTTCCGGAAGTATACTACTCTGCGAATAGAAAAACATCCCCTTACAGGTATTCTACCGTTGACCGACTTTTGAATCGAGTCCCTTTACCTCGGAAACAAAGTCGTCCGGATCCTTGAACTTCCTGTACACAGATGCAAAGCGCACATAGGCAACATCATCGAGTTTGTGCAACTCATTCATAACCATCCGGCCGATTTCCAGAGAGTCTATCTCCGATCGGGACAATTTGTCGATATCATCTTCTATTCTGTCAACAATGCTTTCAATTTTTTTCATGCTGATAGGCCGTTTTTTACAGGCCGATAAGATACCCTGCAGCAGTTTTTGCCGATCATAAGGTTCTCGTCGCTGATCATTCTTAACCACCGTAAGCGGAAAGTTTTCGATATATTCATATGTGGTGAACCGCTCGCTGCATTTCAGGCATTCACGCCGGCGTCTCACGGCACGTCCCTCCTTACTGGAACGTGAATCGACAACTTTATCTTGCTCGTATCCACAGAAAGGACATTTCATAGCGTTGTACCCCTTTTATGATGGTTATCGAAACGGAATTATTTTCAAGTTATGTGAATACCATATAAAATTATTATACAATATATGCATTTTTTACACAATATATAGTATAGGATAAAAATAACATACAGTTATTTAGTGTACAAGAAAATTTAATAAAGTATTGTAAGGGACAACAACAATAACGGAGTTAAAAGTCGGCAGAGACAGAAACCCCGACCTCTTTATCAGCCAGCGAGTAATGCGGTTGTACATCAACTGCGGATCGTGTCCCCCGTATCGTCTCGTCTTTTGAGGCAATACGGACATCAATAAATGAGATGACACGATTCAGAATCATGGCGCCAAGGAAAAAGGAGGAGACAATGTGAAAGCGCGTGGCATTCTGCCGGATACCGCGGTATTCTTTCTGGTAGTCCTCATGCTCCCAGTACCAGCGCTCATTCTCTTCAACATATTTCTCATCGTACTCGGCATTCAATTCCATGACATTGTTATATTCATCGGAACTTAAAAAATGTTTGTTACCGATTATTTTCCAGTATTCATTTTCAGGTTCTCTCGTGCACGTCGTGTTGGCATACCGCCAGGCATAGCTTCGAGAGTTTCTGTACATCTTTCTTGAATACCCCTCAGAAAATACCATTCCGAAGATAAGCAGTGATTCTGTGGCAAGATAGGTAAAGGCGCGGTTATTTCTGCCGATGTACTGGTGACCTAGACCGGGAATAAGCAGATTGCCGAACATGGCAAGACGGGGAGATTTTTTCTCCTGAGCCCGTTCTTCAGCCCGGGCAAAGATATCAATCGTATCGGTAGTAATGGTTTCCTCTACAATTACCTGTGCCCGGAGCGGAATATAGCCGCCGGCAAACACGCATATGAAAATAAGAAGATACTTTTTCAAAATCGTACCCGTATTCCGTATCGTGATTCAAACCCGTTACTGGTAAAAGCAATCTGCTGATCCAGGTTAATACGCTGCCACAAGCTTTGCTTGTTCAGCAGCCGCTCATTGAATGCCCGGGCTGAAATAAATGCATCCACTGCTGAGATAACATGATTTGCCAAAAGAAGAAAGAGGATATTTCCCGAGACCGAATAGAGGTGGTTGGATCTGCTCATCATGTGATTATATTTATTCTGGTTCGATGAATACCCGTAAATACCCGATGCGATAGTATCTCCGTTCTTTTTATCAAGCATGTTGACCTGCCACAGCGTATCACTGCTGTAATGAGTATAACTGTATACATAACCGGCGCTGTCCAGAGTATAGCCGGTCACCGGATCAAAGTGAAGCTCACAGTCATCCCATCCCTGAACAAAGGGGCTGGAACCGATGTCCCGGTCATAATCCTGGCGGTATTTGTAATCATAACTTTTATCTTTTATACCGGTATATTTGTTTTTATAACTTTCAAGGGATTCACCGAAAATAAAGGAAACATCCTCAACGTTCATTGAATCCGGCGCAGTATACTGTTCAAAGTCTTCGTAAAACCGGAAAAATTTTCCGGGTTCAAAGTGAAGGTCGGCAAATTCGCGGGCCTCCTCCTTCTTATCCCTTCCGTCAACAGAAAATTTTACCGAGAATCCGATAATGGCTGCCTCGATGACGCCAAAAAGTGCTGTCTTCCAGTATTTTTTTGTATAGGCCTGACCCAGACCCGGCAGAAGCAGCGACATGAACATGGCTTTTTTCGGCGATCGATATTCTTTTAAATTTTTAGCGAAGTCGATTGACCGGGTTTTCTCAATGACTATCGGTTGTTCCTCCGGTTCTTCTTCCGCCGTAATAACCTCTACATCTTCTTTACCCTGAACAGTAACCGTATCAGATTCCACAGCAGGTGTTTCGGTTTCCTTAACCTCTGGCGTCTGCGTCCCTACCGGTTTTTCATCGACCTGTTTTCCCACTTCCTCGACAGGTGTTTCCGCAGAAAGTACCGTATCCTTTGGCACGGTATCCTTCTTCTCTTCCGCCAGCAGATTCTCCTCTTTTTCATCTGTGATAAGAAGGTTTTCTTCCTCTTCACCAATAAGAAGAAGGTCTTCGTCTTCCTCCACGATAACATCCATATCATCAGCCGTTTCAACCACTTCATCACCTGCGGCGGTGTCGGGTTGCTCTTCAGTAATAACCTCTTCCTCCACAGTTTCCCCACCGGCAGATTTTTCGGTGTCCTCACCGGGAATAATTTCCGGTTCTTCCGGCGCATCCTTTTTAATTTCCTGAGCAGGTGTATCCTCCGCTGCAGCCTCCGGTTCAGTACCTTCAGGAGAAGGCGCTTTCTTTTCCACCTCTTCAACGGTCGGTTCCTTTTCCGTTTTTTCGATTGCAGCATCACTTTCCGGTTTTATAACCTTTTCTTCACTTACCACTGGTTCTGCTGATGAAGCTTCCGGTGAGATTTTCTTCGGGGCAGTGGATTCTGTTTCGGTGACGGTGGACTCATTATCCTGCGCCGGGAGATGAACGGATGTTAATATAATCAGAAAAAGTGAGGAAAGTACTATCAACCGCATACAATTACTATCCCTGCAAATAATTAACGTTGTATTAAAAACCCAGAACATTTTGCATAGTATAAAATCCGGGCTCTTTTTCGTGCAACCATTTGGCTGCGGTTACCGCCCCCCGGGCAAATATCGCCCGGCTGTGTGCGGCATGTTTCAATTCAAGCCGTTCATGCGGGCCGGCAAACAATACGGTATGATCACCGACAATATCTCCGCCGCGTATCGCATGTATACCTACCTCTTTTGTGGTCCGTTCGCCGATGAGACCCTGCCTTCCGTGTCTGACCGCTTCGTTATAGGTACTTCCGATAGCTTCTGAAACAATCTCACCCAGCTTTTTTGCCGTACCACTCGGAGCATCCTTTTTTAACCGGTGGTGGGCTTCAATAATTTCAATATCAAAATCCGCACCCAGTTTCTCTGCAGCAACCCGGGTCAGATGAAAGAGAAAATTAACGCCAAGACTCATGTTGGGGCTGAAGAGAACAGCATTTCTTTCTGCAGTACTTTTCATTAGTTCGATATCGTTTTCAGATAACCCGGTTGTTCCTATAACAATACGGGTATCATTCCCTTTTATTTCTTGGAGCAATGAGCGTGTTGCTGCGGGTGAAGAAAAGTCTATAATTACGGCGCCGGATTGAGGAATGTTTTTCAAAGAAGAGCACACGGTAATGCCTGTTTTACCAATACCGGTTTGCTCACCGATATCGGCACCCAAATCGGGGTGTTCAGGATATTCAACGCCTCCGATACAGGTACAGTCAGAATCGGCGGAGATGATACGGACAATTTCTCTGCCCATGCGCCCCAGTACACCATTAATAATTATGTTTACTGCCATAGTATAACTATTCCACCTTTTGGGTTACCGGTGTTACCTTATTTGCTTTAAGAATTTCAATAAGCCTTGCAGTATTCTTTTCACTCATAGATACCAGCGGAAGTCTGAGAGAACCGGCGTGCAGTCCAAGATAATTCATCGCTGTTTTAACCGATATTGGATTTGTCTCTATAAACATGGCATTTGAAACCGGCAGCAGCTCTTCATGCAGCGCAAGGGCATCGTCAATCCTTCGTTCAAAGAACGCTGAGATCATGGCAGTCATCTTTCCCGGGAGAATATTGCCGACCACTGATATGACGCCTTTTGCGCCGCATGCCAGCATTGGCAGGGTCAGGGCATCATCACCGGAAAGAATTGTCAGGCGATCACCGCAGCGGCGATGAATTTCTGAAATCTGCAGCAGATTTCCGCTGGCCTCTTTAACGGCAATTATTGCATCAAATGCACAGAGCCGTTCGAGTGTTTCCGGCAAAAGATTTACCCCGGTGCGTCCGGGCACATTATAGACAACAATGGGAATATCGACCTGTTCGGCAATTGCCCGATAATGCTGATACAGCCCTTCCTGGGTCGGTTTGTTATAGTAGGGTGTGATACACAGAATTGCATCAGCCCGATTCTGTTTGGCGTGGCGGGCGGCCTCAATGGCTTCACTGGTATTGTTGGAACCGGCACCGGTAATAACCTGGACACGTCCATTCGCCTCGTTGAGTGCAATATCAACAACCCGGTTGTGTTCCTCCCACGACAATGTTGCCGATTCGCCGGTTGTGCCGCAGGGGACTACTCCGGCGACACCGTTCTCTATAAGAAAGTTGATGTTTGCCCGCAAGCCTTCTTCGTTTACCGCGCCGGTATCGTTGAAAGGAGTAACCAGCGCAACGTAACATCCCTGCAGTTGCATCAAACACCTCCCGTTACATTAGGGTCCGTGCTGCCTGTTCCACCGAACAGGATTTCCCAAAGAACTCGGCATATTTACTGTTATTAAAGGAAACTACTTTGTTTCTTCGTTAACAACCCATACTTTCAATTTAGCATATACGTCAGTATGCAGCTTGATTTTTACTGAATACACGCCAAGTTGTTTAATAGGTTCTTCAAGCTCCACAGCTGCTTTTTCAATACTGAATCCTTCGCGGTTAAGGAAGTCTGCGATTTCATGTGATGTAACCGAGCCATAGAGCTCATCATCTTTTTTCACCTTTACCGGAATCGTGCAGGGAACGTCTTCAATTTTCTTTGCCAGCTGCCGTGCCTCCTTCGACTTCCGTTCATCACGTTTCAAGGCAAATTTCTTTGCCTCAGCCACCGCTTTTTTATTGCCTTCGGTTGCGGGAACGGCAATACCGGCAGGAATAAGAAAATTTCTGGCATAGCCGTCTTTAACAGTAACCACTTCCATGGCTTTGCCCAGCTTATCGTAGTCATGTTTCAATACTATTTCCATTTTCCGTTATCTCCTTGTGTATGTGTTATGCATTCTCCTATGATATGTTCTCGGGAACAAAAGGAAGTATTGCTATATGGCGTGCCCTTTTAACTGCAGATGCAAGTTTTCTCTGGTGTTTGGCACAGGTGCCGGTCATTCGCCGTGGTACAATTTTTCCCCGCTCCGTTGTCAATCGCTTAAGTATCGCTTCTGATTTGTAACTTGGATTTATATTGTTTGTACAAAAGAAACAGATTTTTTTTCTTTTTCTACCCGTTTTTTTTCGCATTATTGTTCTCCCTCCTCTGAATCATTCGACGCGGATTTTCGATCAAGAAGTTCTTTTGAAATCTCCGGCTCTTTTTCATACAGCACTGTCATATGACGTAGTATTTTCTGATTCAACTTATAGGTGTTATGCAATTTTTCGAATATATCACCCTCGCCCTTAAAAAGAAAAAGACAATAGTAACCACTTTTTTTCTTTTTTATCTCATAGGCAAGAGTTCTTTTCCCCCAGACATCCGTCCTTTCAAACTCGGCATTTTGTTGCAGGAATTTTTCTACTTTTACCTGTTCCCTGGTGAGTGTTTCGTCAGGAAGTGAACCATCAAAAATTACTACCGATTCATACATTCGTTTCATATAGCCTCCTTTGGACTTACGGCTCTCCGGTAGTGAGAGCAGGATATTTTTACAGTATATTAAATTAAATAACAAATTATCATTATGTATTAAAATGATTCATCGCCGCGTCAATACCATTTTCACAGAAATAAACGACGGCATCGGCTGCGGCGCTGATCATGTTGTTTCTGGTCTCAAGTTCACGATCGTTGAAATTACTGAGCACAAAATCAATGACACCGGTATTTTTCGGTATCGGTCCGATTCCCACTCTGAGCCGGGGGAAGTCGGTTCCAATCTCGTCGATAACAGATCGCAATCCGTTATGTCCGCCATCAGAACCTCGCCTTCTGAAACGAAGCGTACCAAGAGAGAGATTGAAATCATCAACAATAATAAGACATGATGACAGCGGTTTATTATAGCGTTGCAGCAATTGCCTGACCGCGATACCCGAACGGTTAACATACGTCGTTGGTTTGGCGCATACTACCATCATGCCGTTATCGGGCAGTTTCTCGATTATTATTGAAGCATTACAGGCGTTTTCACGATCCAGTTCTTCACATTTTTGTAAAAGAGCGTCTATGACTAAAAAGCCGATATTATGTCGTGTGTCGTGGTATTGACCGCCTTTATTGCCGATTCCACAAAGTATATATGATACCGAACCGGCATACCTGGATTGTAACGGGCCGAATATTCTTTTTATTATCGAGAGCACAATCCAAATCTTGATTATTCAGAGAAATTACTTGTCACTTTTATCAGACTGTTTTCCCTCTGATTTCTCAGAGTCAGCCTCTTTTTTACCTTCCTTTGCTTCAGCTCCTTCTTCACCTTCTTCACCTTCAGCACCTTCTTCACCCTCAGCTGAAACGGGCACTTCTTCAATCGCTGCCTGTGGATGAACGACTACCGCAAGTACTTCTTCCTCAGAATCCTTAATTTCAACATTCGGGATAGAAATATCTTTCACATGTATTGATTCACCCATATGGAGGTCGGACACATCAATCTCTACATGCTCGGGAATATCAACGGGAAGGCACTCGACAGTAAGCGCTCTTTTCGGATGCTGAAGAATACCACTTTCATCCTTAACGCCGGTAGCAGTTCCCACAATATGGACAGGACATTGCACCGTAATTTTTTCATCCATAGCAACGCGTTGAAAATCAACATGATAAAAGATATTATCTTTTAAAACATGTCTCTGGATTTCCTTAATAACGGTTGAGGTATCTTTTTCGTCGGGCAGGTTAAGATTAATCAGATGCGTTGTTTTATTTGCCCGGACAATGGCGGCGAATTCACGTGCGTCTATCTCAATGTGTTTCGTTTCCATACCATGACCATAATACACAGCAGGGATCCATCCTTCCTTGCGGATTTTCCGGTTGTACGATTTACCGCTCCCTGTCTTTACTCGTGCTTTCAGATTAATAATCTCCACGAAATGTCCTCCTTAAAAACGATAGTTATTTTCTACAGATTTATAACAGTGCATTCTCTTCAAACAGACCCTGTCGTATCTATGTGTTTTACTGGCTGGGGTGGGGGGATTCGAACCTCCGAATGCAGGGACCAAAACCCTGTGCCTTGCCGCTTGGCGACACCCCAGTAAATGCACAATCGAGATAAAATAATATTTGGTTATATAAAAGCGATATTTCGAGGGAAAATAAACGATTGCAATGCCTCTATAAATAAAAAAAGAGTGTTCAAGCACACCTGCCAAAACACTCCTTATACGCATACCATGTGAGTAATCAGCTTTTATTATTCGTCCCGACTGGAAAGTTCCGTTTCAAACGAGGATCGGTCTTCGGTGCTTTCTTCATCCATAGTGTCATCATAACGACCATGTGAGGAAGTTTCCGGGCTATTAAGTTCTTTTTCGAAAGCATCCAGCACTTTATCTTCTATCTCTTTTCGCATCTCATTATTAATGGGATGTGCGATATCCTGATAACTACCGTCTTTACGCTTGCGACTCGGCATGGACACAAAGTAGCCCTGTGAGCCATTGATAACCTTCAGACCTCTGACGACGAAACAGTCATCGAATGTTATACTGGCAAAGGCTTTGAGCTTTTCCTCATTTCTAAGGGTAATCCTGACTTCTGTAATATTCACGTGCGAGCCTCCTGATGATGAAATGAATTATGCTTTAGAGATAAAGTATAAAATAAAGATAATAGATAACCTTTCCTGTTACCAAGTATTTCCACTTCGCACCAACAGAAAAAAATGGACATATGGCTGTTATAAATATAATATAAATAAAGTTATTTATTAAAAAACAACTTATCAAAACGTTTTGACCTTGCAGAAACTATATGGAATAAATTTATTTTACATAACTCTATAACTCTACCATTTGCGTACCGTGGTGGTAGGTATTACTTTATGGTATTACTCAATGAAAAAATCATCTCTTCAAATCAGGGTGTATTTACAATAAATGATACAGGAGATGCATAATAACTATCAGAACCGTTAACAAATAATTCATTAATTATTTAACTAACCGGATACATAACATGAAAACAAAACGAGTTCCAACGGGGATAAAAGTCCTGGATGAAATGATGTATGGTGGATTTTTGCCGAACACGGCAAATCTTGTCGAGGGCGCTCCAGGTACCGGTAAAACAACAATTGGTATGCAATTCATTTACAACGGTATTGTGAAATATAACGAGCCGGGTCTCATCATAACCTTTGAGGAGTTTCCGCAGCAATACTATCATGACGCCCTGCAGTTCGGCTGGGATTTCAAGAAGTTGGAATCCGAAGGCAGCCTAAGGGTAATCTTTTCAGATCCGGAAACAGCATTAACCGAGTTTGAAAAAATGGACGGTCAGTTTGTTTCATTAGTTGAGGAGATGAATATCAAGCGGGTAATTGTCGACAGTATGACTCATTTTGAAGCATTAACCATTGACCCCATAGAGCTCCGTGAAATTGAAAGTAAATTTATAAACGCACTCAAAAGGGAAAATGTCACCAGCATACTCATGCGTGAAAACGACAGTGTGCTTGGACATATGAATCAGGTTTCAAGCAAGATACCGTTTATTGTTGACTCATATTTTCTTCTCCGGTATGTAGAAGTTGACAGTTCAATACAAAAAGCACTCATTATATTAAAAATGCGCGGGAGCGACCATCACAAGGATATTCGTCGTTTTACCTGTACAAAGAATGGAATAGAGGTGGAATCGACATTCAGCGGTCGTGAGGGGCTGATGAGCGGTATATCCCATTATACACCACAGGATGCTTTTGTAAACGTTTTCGGAAAAAAGAAAAGATAATAATGACTTTCTCGTGGAACTTTCATAATCTGTTTCTTGCAGTCTATGTTTTGTGTTTCATGGTATTAAATTGTATAACGTACTGCATTTCTTCGTTTTACCGGAAAAAATTCCATAAGGAATCCGTGCGATTCGGGTTTTTGCTCTCAATACTTTTTTTTCTGCTTTTTCTGCCTTGTCTTTTCATATCCGGACCTAATACAAAGTTGTGTAAGGTTATCCAGGTCCTGCTTATTATCGGCGGCAGCAGTTTTTCAGCATGGAATTCAATTGTGTTGTTTCTGACAATGAAAAGAGTTCGAAAATGAATATTCCTGAAGTGAACACAATTATATTTCTTGATATTGCGGTGATTATTATTCACCTCGTGCTCGCGTATCTCAGCAAGCGGCTGGGTGAGGCGCTGAAAACGCCGTCATATTACAAATTGTATTACATAGGGATTGCCATAGTTATTTTATCGATTGTTATAAATACTATTTCAATAAACCAGACGATTGCGGCTCTTCCTGATATTTCAAAAACAGTAACCATGGGACTGCGTGGTTTATCGGGATTACTTGCCGTTTTTGCCGGCTTACAATACTGGCGATGGATTTTTCCAGAAGTGTTCAAGTCATAAAGGATTATCTGCTATGAAACGGAAGATACTTGTCATTGAAGATGATATGGATGTTGCTGAGCTGGTCAAACTTGTACTTGAAACAGAGGAGTATACCGTCGAGGCAGTATTAGATCCACTCCAGGCTGTTGACAAAGCAAAAAGTTATCGACCCGATGCTATCCTGTTGGATTTGTCAATGCCGAAAATTGATGGGTGGGAGATTTTTAAAACTCTGAGAGAGGACAAGGATTTTGATGCCGTGCCAATAGCAATTCTTACTGCCAAGTCAGAAGAGTTTGACACCATGGTCGGCTTGCATGTCATGAATGCCGATGCGTATATTACAAAACCTTTTGGCAAACAGGAACTTATTGATAAAACGAATGAGCTCTTCAAAAAAAATTCCGAATAGAAATATTCTCATCATTGATGATGAACCTGATGTCTGTGACCTTCTGAGAATATATCTGGAGTCTCAGAATTGGCGGGTAACAACCATAGACTCTCCCACCAGCGCACTCGAACTTCTGGAAATCCAGCCATTTTTTCTTGTTATGACCGATATTGCGATGCCGGAAATGGACGGCTATGAATTTATCAATAAAATGCATAAGAAGGGAATTCCTTCACAAATAGCGTTAATGACCGGATTTGGTTACAACCCGAAACACACCCTGGTAAAGATCAATAGAAAGTATAAATACCCCATTTTTTTTAAGCCCTTTGAGTTTAAAAAACCCAAGCTGAAAGATACTGTCCAGAAAGCCTGGGATACCTATCATAAAGGCCTGTAATAAGCTGCGGCTTTATTCCACCGGGGTGTATGGTACTGAAAGCCGGAAGTATTCTGTTTTATATACCTGTACCACCGGTGCGCGGCAATTCTGCCGTTTTATATAACCCTTTGCCGGAAATAATATCATATTTTATACGGGGAATATGAATTCCCTTGCCTGTGTTTATCAAAGAGTGATCGCATCATCATGAAAGTAAAAGATATTGTAATAAAGGGCGCCAGAGAGCATAATCTGAAAAACATAACGGTAACCATACCACGGAACAGTTTTACGGTTATAAGCGGCCTGTCCGGCTCCGGCAAATCCTCCCTCGCATTTGATACGCTGTATTCTGAAGGACAGCGGCGGTATGTCGAGTCTCTCAGTGCCTATGCCCGTCAATTCCTCGGTTTGATGGAGAAACCGGATGTCGATTCAATTGAAGGGTTGTCACCGGCCATCTCCATTGAACAAAAAACAACCGGTCACAATCCCCGTTCAACGGTGGGGACCATTACTGAAATTAATGATTATCTCCGTCTTCTCTTTGCCCGTGTCGGTACTCCTACGTGTTACAAGTGTGGTAAGGTTATCTCCCGGCAGACCATACAGGAAATCTGTGATCGGATCATGGCGCTGCCGCAGAAAACCCGTTTTCATGTTCTGTCGCCGGTCGTCTCCGGAAGAAAGGGTGAATATCGCGAACTGCTTGACAAACTGGCGAGTGACGGTTTTGTACGAATACGCCTGGACGGGGTTGTATATACCCTGGATGAAGACATCCGGCTTGAGAAAAACAGGAAACATACTATTGAAGTGGTTATTGACAGACTGATAAACAACAGCGGCATACGGAAACGGCTTACCGATTCCCTGGAGACAGCGTTAAAGCTGAGCACCAACGGAACGGTGAAAATATCGTGTGTTGACGGTGAAGAACTGATCTTTTCAGAGCTCCTCGCCTGTCCTACCTGTGGTATCAGTTATGATGAACTCTCACCACGCATGTTCTCCTTTAACAGCCCTTTTGGTGCCTGCAGAGAATGTAACGGTCTCGGCTACCTTATGGAGATGGATCCGGATCTGGTAGTGCCCGATCCGTCACAATCGGTTCTTGACGGTGCTATTGTTCCCTGGAATGCCAGTGCGACTACCGGCAGCTGGACCAGGCAGATAATGGTATCGGTTTGTAACCATTATAAGATACCTGTTGACAGCCCCTATAAGACTCTTACGGCAAAACAGAAGCAGATTCTTCTCTACGGTTCGGGAAAAGAGAAAGTTCCCATGCAGTGGCGCTCTCATACCGGTGAAGGTACGGCGCAGTTTAAAAAGCAGTATGAAGGAGTTATTCCCAACCTGATCAGACGGTATAAAGAGACCTCTTCAGATGAGATGCGTCGCTGGATTGAGGGATTTATGTCCCGGAAAAGATGTCCGGCCTGCCGCGGTACCCGTTTGCGGCCGGAAAGCCTTGCAATACTTATTAACGGGAAAAATATCGGCTCACTCTCAACATTATCCATTGTTAAAATAAAAGAATTTTTCTCGGCACTGACTTTGGGGAAACGGCAGAAACAAATTGCCCGTCAGATTCTGAAAGAGATCAATCAACGGCTCGATTTTCTGATAAATGTCGGTCTCTCCTATCTTTCCCTGGATCGGACATCTTCCTCTCTTTCGGGAGGTGAGGCGCAGCGCATCAGGCTGGCAACCCAGATAGGCTCACAACTGACCGGTGTGACCTATATCCTTGATGAGCCAAGTATCGGTCTTCATTCACGAGACAATACCAAATTACTGAAAACGCTCTTTTCTTTGAGAGATTTAGGCAATACGGTGGTTGTTATCGAGCATGACAAAGAGACCCTGCTGGCGGCGGATCATATTATTGACATCGGTCCGGGGGCGGGAATTCACGGCGGCCGTATTGTCGCTGTCGGTACCCCGAAAGAAATTGCCCGGTGTGAGGATTCGCTTACCGGACACTATCTTTCGGGAAAGAAATATATCCCGGTTCCTGCAACGCGGCGGAAAGGCAGCAAAAAGGCAATAACCCTTACCGGGGCCCGGGGTCATAACCTGAAAAACATAGCAGTCAGCTTTCCCCTGGAAGTACTGATTTGTGTAACCGGTGTATCCGGCTCAGGGAAGAGTACTCTTATTAATCAGACCCTGTATCCGGTGTTGGCAAGGAAACTCTATTCCTCGAAGCGGGAGGCCTTGCCGTATAAGACCCTTACCGGCGTACACCATATTGACAAGGTTATTGATATTGATCAGTCTCCCATCGGTCGCACTCCCCGTTCAAATCCGGCTACCTACACCAAGACCTTTGATCCGATCCGTGATCTTTTTGCGCTGTTGCCGGAAAGTAAAATGCGGGGATATAAAAAAGGGCGATTCAGTTTCAATGTGAAAGGCGGCAGGTGTGAAACCTGTCAGGGCGACGGTCTTATAAGGATTGAAATGCATTTTCTTCCTGATGTATACATTGAGTGTGAAGCCTGTCACGGCAGGCGGTACAACAGAGAGACCCTGGAAATTACCTATAAGGGAAAGACCATTGCCGATGTCCTTGACATGACTGTTGATGAGGCGCTTGCTTTTTTTCAGAACATACCGTCAATTCGTTCAAAGCTGTCGGTTCTTTCCCGGGTCGGTCTCGGCTATATCCACCTGGGTCAGCAGGCAACAACTCTTTCGGGAGGAGAGGCACAGCGGATTAAACTGGCGTCTGAACTGGCAAAAAGGGCAACAGGGCGGACCCTGTACATCCTTGATGAGCCGACAACAGGTCTTCATTTTGAAGATATACTGATGCTGATGAATGTCATACAGGAGCTTGTTGACAAAGGTAATACCGTTATTATTATTGAACACAATCTTGATGTGGTTAAATGTGCCGATTATATTATCGATCTGGGGCCGGAGGGAGGAGATAACGGCGGCAGGATAATTGCCTTTGGCACCCCGGAAGAGATAACGGCTGTAAAAGAATCAGCAACCGGTGAATATCTTAAATCTTATTTATATACAAAACGGTAATATATATTATAGTAAAATGTATACTCAGTCAGTTATAAAAAAAATAAACGCAATCCCCATTTCCCTGCTTCAGGGTATTGTCGTCATGTTTGGTGTCACGTGCGAAAATTCTATTCCTCCCGAGAAAAAGATGGAATTGCAGGGACAGTGGGTTGAAATATATGTGTGCGACAATGTGAACTGCAATTACCCGAAAGATACGGTTCACACCTCGGTAATCACTATTGACGGCAATTCGTTTTCCACTGCATTTTACAATGACTCAGGACAGAATGCACAGCTGGACACGTCGTTTTCCGGTACCTACTGGCTTTCCCGGGATACTCTGGAGCTACGATTAAAAAATTTTAAAGAAGTATTTAATTATCACATTGTCGATAATTATTTGTATCTTAATGCAGAATACTCCATTGATTCGAAAGGAAATGTTATTATTGATTTTCGTTCGTTACTCTGGTGTTGTGATCAGAAAAAAAGCGGTATATTTATAAAACAATAATTACACTACAACCAAGCGAAAGGAAGAGGTGTTGTGAAGGAAAAAGTGCAAGAGGTTATTGACAAAATAAGACCTGATCTTCAGGCTGACGGTGGCGATGTCGAACTTGTTGATTACGACAACGGGGTTGTCAAGGTTCGTTTAAAAGGCGCGTGCGCGGGCTGTCCAATGTCACAGATGACTTTGAAAAACGGGATCGAGCGACTTATTAAAAAGGAACTTCCTGAAATTACATCAGTCGAAGCTGTTGACTAGAGCGCAAATCGCCTTCTTTTTTGTATAACTTGACGGCAATCAATGACAAAACTGTTTGTCCGATGGTATAATTAACGGCGGAGAGTTGTTGCTTTACCTGTTGTTGATACAATAGGGAGGTAAATGTATGCGACGGTATATCAGACACCCTTCAGACATTCCGATTGCCTATGATGTCGAGCGGTGTTCACAATTCCATAAGGCGTCGTTGAAGAATGCCGGTAAAGGTGGTGTGGCTTTTCGGACAAGTACCTATATTAAGCCTGAATCCGCTATAACTATTCACATTCCTGAAGTGAATCCGCCGATAAAATTACACGGTCATGTTGTCTGGTGTCGCAAGAGGAAAGACCACTATGATATCGGTGTCAAATTCCCCGATGATGAGAGCACGTTCCGGGTGCGCATGATTGAGCAGGTTTGTTCTATTGAGCATTATAAAAATGAAGTTTTAAAAAAGGAAGGCAGGAAATTGTCGGGCGAGGAGGCGGCTCACGAGTGGATAGAGCGCTACGCGAAGGATTTTCCCGGACTCAAGTAAGAGCTGTAACCTGCAGATATACCGGAGAGGATAAGAGCTGTCCTCTCCCTTTTTTGCAGATATTAAATTTCCCCCTTGTCAATAGCCTCAATGAGCTTCTTTCGTTTGTCTGACGCTCGCTTCAAGGCGATAAAACAGACAACCATAATAGCAACACAGACAATTATTACAATAATGATGGTCGCAAAGTTGACCGGGCGATCCTGTTTGCCCTTTTCTTTTTTGGTTGGCAATACCTTTGTTGGCGCTCTTTTTTTTGCAGGACTCGTGCCCGGTTTCTGTGGCGAAATCGCAGGTTTTTTCCCGGGTGGTGAAACGTCCTTTTTTACAGCCTGCGTTTCAGTTTTTGCCACAGCGTCCCGAGGCTGTTGAACAGTCGATTGTGTCGCTGCTACCGCAGCGGTTGCCGTGGAAGACGGGTATCTGATTACCAGGCCGGGCATACCATAGACTGCAAGCTTTTGTTTTTCCAGTGCGCCCGATGCGGTTTTACCGATATTTGAAAAAACAGTCTTATTTCGGTACGTAATCCTGAAAGCAATTTTGTTCTCCTTTGCCACAGACTGAAAACACTTTTGCAGGTCTATTTTTGCAGCAACGGTACCGCCAAATCGCGAACCGTGTTTTGTTCTAACTTTGACAGTTCTGGTCCAGAAAAGAAAATAGCCCCTTTTCTGAACAATACTGCCGTAATACGGCTTCCGGGTGAGTTCTGCAGTCTTGTGCCAGGTCTGATCACCGATATACCGGTAGGTACGGGGCTCTGCCTTTCCGTTAATGACCTTGCTGATTATTTTCCCCTTTGAATTGGTACGCATGAGATAGGCAAATTCAGCACGTGTATTGAGTACATCAATGAAATATCTGTCAGTGGCATCAAGACTGCTAATCTGTGAAATCTTCCCGGTTACTGAAGCCATAACTGAGTCAAGAGAGATAAAGAAGGTGTTTACCTGGGTATAAGCATCCTCAGCGTGAGAAATGCCGCTAAAAAGAAAAAAGACACATAATACGCTGTAGAATGAAAGGGTACCCGGAGTTATTAAAGTGTTTTTCGTTTCCCGCATGATTATTGCGCTCCCTTCTCAGTATGTGTGACAATTTCAATAACGTATTTTTTTTGAAGGATATATACTTTCCTATACATATAATACATAAAGAGGAGAGGTATATGCAAAGTATTGTAAAAAAAATACGGTAATGTATTGTTGAAAGAAAAAGACTGTTAAAGAAAAACGGCGCATAACTTTAAGCCATATGGTTTTTCAGACAGGCTGTAACCTTCTTAAGCAGCACCTTGTCCGCCTTGCTGAGGCCGTTGAAAATCAGCCAGAGATAGGGATCCTTATCATACCAGCGCCGCTGGTAAATTTCGAGAGGAAACTCCATGACAAAATTGTCAATTAAGGTATCATCGTGCGTTTTAATCAAATCAATAATTTCCGTGGAAATCTTATCACGTTTGTATTTCCTCATTCCCTTTAAACCTTCCAGAAGAGCGGCAAGTTTTTTATGTTTGTCATACCAGCGTTTCATGTATGTGTGCTCCGTAAAAAATAATTCAGTCTCTCCTCTTCTCTTTGATTCTATAGTAATGGTCGCTTCAATTCAATAAGTTTTTATCATCCATTCGCAGGAGCTTCGTTCTCTGTTATTTGCATTGTTTTATTTATTATCAGGCGAAAATTCCGTTGAAAAAAAATGGAATAAATCCTGTTGTGAGGATTTATTCCATCAGAGTTATCAATAAAACCTGGAACGGCAATTTTACCGTTTTGTTTTCAGAACCTTTTCCTTAATACGTTGAATATGGCCGCGGCCCAGCGCTTTTACTTCACAACCGAGTTCGAAATAGGCACCAATCTGCTCATCTGTCAGGATACCGAAGCAGTCAATGACCGCGAGAGGATTTCCCGCCCATTTGACAATTTCCGTTGGGTTATGATGTAGATACTCTGAGTGAGGTACGGCAAAGATAACCGCCTCAGCCTTTTTCAATGCAGCCTTGAGGTCTTTCTGGACCCGGGCATGTACCAGTCCTTCCTGATTTCTGAAAAAGCGGCTCCAGGAATGGCCCGGCGCCGGATAGGTTTCCTGCGACTCCAGTTCATACCAGCGCTCCACATACGGATCGTGGATACGCATTTCCGCTCCCATTTCCGTCAACTTTCGCACCACCATTTCGCTGCCGCTGTAGCGGGTATCACCGACATCCTGTCGATAGCTGGCGCCGCAGATCAGAACGTCCGCACCGGCAATGTATCGACCCATGTTGCGTAATGCATCGCGGGTGAGTTCCGCCACATGCAGCGCACGCGTATCGTTGATATCAATGGCAGTGGGGGTAATTTTAAAAACACTGTCGCCGTCCTCAAATCCGAGAATATGCCGGTAGGCCCAATATCCCAGCCCACCGTCTTTAGGCAGACAGTAACCGCCGATTCCGGGACCCGGGAAAATGATATTGCTGTGGGTAGGACGCATTTTAATCGCCTTGATTACTTTAATCAAATCAACACCGTTCCGTTCGGCAAAGAGACTCCATTCGTTTAAAAAAGCCAGTATCGTGGCACGATAGGAGTTCTCAACAATTTTTGTTGTCTCCGATTCGATAGGACGCTCCATAACCGTCAACGGATACTCATCGGTGTTAAGAACCTCACGAAGAAATTTCTCGACCCTTTTCTTTGCTTCCGCATTACATCCGGCACACACCCGCCAGAAATCACGAATACTGGCAACATAATCCTTTCCCGGCATGACGCGTTCAAAACTGTGTGAGAGCAATGGTGTTGCTTTAATACCGCGGCCGACAAATGCTTTTTTAAGGATGGGAAAGGCGACAAACTCGGTAGTGCCCGGTGCAACGGTGGTTTCAATAAGCACCAGACATTCAGGCGGGATTTTTTCTCCAATGGTCCGCATGGTGGATTCAAGTGCAGCCATATCTGCTTCACCGGTCCGCATGTTGCCGCAGTCATTCTTCGCATAATCGCACTGTACATCCACGACAACGCAATCCGCGAGTTTAAGGCAGTCACTGTTATAGGTGGCAATGAGTGTTTTTTCTTTACTGACGCACCGGGTAATTAACTCGTCCACCTCAGGATCTTCCGCCTTGACCGGTGACTGTCCCCGGTTAAGAAGCGGTATCTTCCAGTAACTGCGCGGGCTTGGCCGCTGGCAACCAATAACAAATTTACTGTACCGCCCCTTTTTATCTTTAGTGTCGGCAACGATGGCAGCCATAACCGCACCTACAAAGCCGACACCCATAACAACCACGATTTCTTTCCCCTCTTTACGGGCGTTATTCACCAGTTTCTCCACCCGCTTATATTCAGCGGCATAATCGGCACTTTTCGGAAGAGCAAATTTTTCACCTTCCGGACTGACGGAATATGCGTTTACTGATTGAGAAGATGTACCCGTTTCCTTTGATACCATGCAGACAACCTCCTTTGGTAGGCACTATTCTGTTTTAAAAAAGCTTAAGGTAATAAATGTAAAAAAGTAATAAGCGTTATATGAAAAAAATAATTGTCTGTTTAAAAAGTTTTTTTCATTTGCTACAATACAGGTAACACATTCTATTTTATAGAGACGTTAGAATATATAATATTTATAATAATAATAGTAGTGTGAAACAGTATCAGGTGACTTGTATCGGAGATTCCCCTGTCGATGAAGACATTATATTCTGCTGCAGCATTTTGTTTCTTGATTATCACCGCGTGTTTTACGCAGGATCAGTCCCATTATGAGGCTGCACGCGAACTTATGAATATTGTACAGCAGCAGACAACGGAAGAGTTTATTGATACGATTATTCAGCGTATCGTTACCAATGACTCTACACTTGCCGAACACTCAGAGGAGATACAATCACTGATACGGCATTATCTACATACCCCCGATTATTCGGAAACCAGAATAAAAATTATCATGAACTATTTTTCTGCGGGTGAGATTCGTGATATCTGCAGGATATTGGAGAATCCCTCATTTCACAATGCAACGAAGAAACAGATGGCGCTAGTGAAACGATATGAAAAGATGTTTAAAAAATTTGAGGCGTTATTTATCGACTATGTTCATAAAAAACTGAAAAAGAAATATTAATTTCCGTGAAAGGGGCTGACATATGAAGAGACCGGTAACGTTACAGGATGCACTAATAGTATGTATCGCAATTGCACTGCTAAAACTCGCTTTTTTTTCGTCGGGAGAAGATACCATCGGTATCGTTCCTTCTGTTCATGCGACCGGTTCAATTCCGGAGTGGAAGGGCTCTTCACGAATCGTTACCACCAGTGATGACGGTGAGACCACCTATGTATGGGACTATGATGCTAAAACAGAGGTGCGGAAATATTTTATTAAAGACGGCAAATTACATCTTACCACGTTTAAAATTGATAAAAAATAGCACAAGCAGCAACGTGTATACCATGAGGAAATACTATGACCCAGAAGAAACTTAATGTAGGCTGTGGTAAAGATATCAGAAGCGGCTGGATTAACCTTGATGCACATCAGCTTCCAGGCGTGGATATCGTGCATGATATTGAAAAAGAGCCGCTCCCCTTTGAAGACAATACCTTTGATTTTGTTCTCTGTCGCAATATACTGGAGCACATCGAATATATCCCCGTCATGAAGGAACTGCATCGGATAATGAAGTCCGGCGGCTCGCTTATCATTCGGGTACCTCATTTCACTTCTCGGAGAAATTTTGATGATCCGACCCATAAAAAAATGTTTTCTATCCGTACCTTCGACTATTTTGTTAAAAATTCGCGTATGCAGAAAGATTATTATTTTGATTTTCACTTTACAAAAATCACCCATTCCAGAATTCTCTTTGAAAAGAAATGGTATATCTATAACCATTTAGTCGAATGGTTTATAAACGCGAGTAAGAAATTGCGAGAGACTTTCTATGAAGCCACCTGTATATCTCGATTATTTCCGGCGGACAATATTATAATAAAACTGGTGAAATAACCTGTCACCACCGCGCTCAGGAGGATTGGGTTACAGCGATATTTCGAATGCGGGACCGACAGCACAGCACTCTATTTTCTTCTTTGCTTTTTTAAACCGGGTACGTGCTTTTGCTACCATGGCATCAACCTTTTTATCGGTACGCATTACATTTAAATGGAACAGCCCCAGTTTTTTTACCTCGGCGGATAGTGCCAACCGTACCACATCGGAAAGGGCCGAATGGCCCCACGGTTCTTCGGAGATTTTAAGAATGTTCCGGTATTCGTCATCTTCGTACTCCGCATCATGAATAAGCAGGTCTGCATATTTACAGAATTCGCGGTATTCGTCAAATGTTCGGCCGCCGTTATGCACATAGCCGAGTTCATTATCCGTCAGGAACACAAAGCTCTTACCATTCTCTTCAAACCGAAAACCGCAACCACCGTCCTTCGGATGACTAAGAGGAATGGCGGTAATGGTAACCGAACCGATAGTAAACGGGCGTCCGGGTATTTTTTTAAAAGCAATGTCCGCCCGTATATCCTTGTCACTCAGTTGAACAGGGAAGTAGGGGCGATCCATGAGGCCGTCAAAAATATTCTTTACCGATTTCCTGTTAAATGAGTTACAGCGAATGGTAATCGTAATTCCTTTTCTGAAAATCGGCTTAAAGAAGGGAAAACCCATCAGGTGATCCCAGTGGGCATGAGTGAAAAGCATATCAAAGGCATGAATATTTTCTTTTATCAGGTTATTTCCCAGAGCTCTGATTCCGGTTCCGGCATCTACGATTATAAGATCATTATTACAGGAACGGATTTCAAGACAGGTCGTGTCACCACCATACTTGTTGTACTCTTTTCCGCTTACCGGAATAGATCCGCGTGATCCCCAGCATCGTATGTACATAAAAAAACTCCCCGGCGGAGCACTATTTTTCCAAAAGCGCTGTATATTCCGAACCCCTGTCACCGGCCGGAAAACAACTCGCTATATATGAATATTAATTATAAATTGATTTATTTGTAATTGCGAGGGAAAAATAATTTTCATAACGTTTACAGACATTTTTTAAGAAGGTGTTTTTCGTTGGTACAACCAGCGTTGACAAGTGCTGCCGTTGAATCAGAGGAGGAGAGAAAGATGTTCGTTGTGTCTCTCAATGAAATACCGACCGGGGTGATTTCGGGATTACTGCTGTTTTAAGCAGTTTTTAGCACCCTGTCAAAAGTGCTTCAGTAAAATTTTTAGTAGCGTAGAATTTTGGAGACCTGCGCCATAATCTGATACCCTGGA
>CAZIYW010000059.1:0-32230 GCA_964543525.1 uncultured Fibrobacterota bacterium
ACTGCTTACAATAAAAAAAACGTTTTCCTCCATTTTTAATCGATGTACACGGAGGTATAAAAACATAGACTTAACGTATTTTTTACCCGACTTAACAAGGGGTATATCTCCGAATTAACGCACTTTTAACCCGGCTTAACAGGGGTATCTGCCCGGCTTAACGCATTTTTGCCTAGAATAACAAAACTGTCCGTATTTCTACAGGCAGTATGTGGTGGCGTGTATTCCGATGTTTGTGGTTTATGGTTACATTGCAGTTTCATAGGAAGGTACGGTTTAATTCATTCGGGTTCACACCAATATGTTTTATTCAAAAATCAATTAATCAGTTCTTGTTATTACTTGACAGTTGCGCCCCTGAATCCTCCGGAAGGGGAATTGTAAGGTATTGATTTTATTATAATATTATTTCTCTATAAGTCCCCTTCCTGGGAGCCAAAGCGTGAGCTTGCGCACCGGCTCAGGGAACGCATCGGAATGCGGAGCCTGAATTTGCCCGAATTTAACACATACTAATTAGTTTGTGTTATCGATTGACAAATAGTCCTCATCCTCTTCATCGTCCCTGAATTGCTTATAACAGGTTATTTTCGAGTACGAGGAGGAGAAAGTGGAAGATTAAAAAATTATCTGTATTTAACAGAAACTATTTAAAAATCCGGGAAATTTCTTCCTAAAATCCCTGCAACCCGCAGCAGCGCGTACATACCGGCATCAATCCCTTCTTCATCTCCCTTCTGAAATTTTTAAATTTCTCCCCGTTCCAAATCGTATAGAAAGACTGTTCGTTGATATTACCGCAGGTGTAATCCTGGTAATCACGGCAGGGAGTAATTCTGCCGTCCGGTGAGATTTCCGCGACATGGTAGATACTTTCGCACTCGGGATAGCCGCAGTGCCAGGTATGATCGGCATAGTAGCGTCGGATTTCAGCTTCGGTATATATATCAGGCAGAAACTGCGGGACTGAGGCGCGGCCGCGGGAGATACGCATAATCTCCTTGATCTGCTGTGCCGTAATCTTCGGGTCAACGTCGTTGAAACAGGACTTGAGGTATCCCCGGTGATTCTGCGGTTTGTAACCGAAACGCTTTTCGAATACCTTTTCATGGAGTGCAGCCCTCTCTTCCGTAATAAACCAGCCGAAATAGTAGGGATGAAGCTGGGTCTTATCCAGAACCAGACGGTGGATTGCCGAGAGGTGCATGTAGTTGTGGTTCGAGATAACCGTGATAGGGATAACCAGCGGCATGTGCAGGTTTTTCCGCAGCTTGATTTCATCAACCATTTCGATTACTTCCATGGTTTTTTCAAAGTTGCGGGAATTTTTCCCGCTTGCGGGGGAGCGCATGATATTCTGTGACTCAGAATCCCATCCGTCAAGGCTCAGAAACAGAATGTTGAGGGAGCCCGTGTCAATAAGGTCCTCAAGAATCGGCGCTATTGCCTGCGAATTGGTGACAATAGAGCCGTATACCTTATATTTTGCCATCTCCCGGAACAAGGGCAGTAATGGTTTCCACAGGGAAGGTTCACCGCCCCAGATATAATAATTGGGATGATCCCGCCGTGTCTCAAACACCAGGCGCTTGACCACGTCAAAATCGAGTTCCTCAAGCTTTTCTCCCCGTTCCAGTTTTTTACGCAAATGACCGTTCTCTCCCCACTGGCCGCATGAAGCACATCGCAGATTGCACACCTCATTCACCCGAAGTGAGATCTGGCTTACCGGTATATCTTTCTGAGGGTCGTTTTTCCAGAAATACCTTCGTATTGGATGGCGGAGACTGTGCAAGTAATTAATATTGGTAAAGAGTGCCGGAAGGAGATATTTAAATACAAATCGGTAGGGTAAAAGGGCTTTCCCTTGAAATTTTGCCATGATACTCATTTCCTTCTTTTTTCAGGATACAATGAAAAAATTATAAAGAACATCTTAAACAAAAAGTTACGAATATTCCACGTTTTGTTTATTTCTTTAGTTACTTCATCCTTATGGCGGAATATATAAACATATATAAAGAGTACATAAAACGGCATGAAAAATAGTTTCTGCCAATATTTTTATACATACGAAGAGACACTTCTTGAGACTGAGAAACGGAGAACATATATTTTTTTACTATAGTCACAATATCTGGATTGCAATAATACCTTAAAAAGGATTTGCGGAATAATACTATGCATTATTTCTCCTTTAGGCGTGCGGTGATTTTTTTAACGCTGGCTGTGGGTTTCTTTTCCGTATGTAGTACGAACCATAACAAGGAAAAAGAGAAAGGCGGTATTCCGATTGTTGTAAGTATCCTTCCTCAGAAATATTTCGTGGAGAAGGTGGGTGGCGATTTTGTTGATGTCTCTGTTATGGTGGAACCCGGTTCATCACCGCATCTCTACGAGCCGAAGCCGTCCCGGATTGCCGCATTGACTAACGCAAAACTTTATTTCAGCATCGGGGTCGAATTCGAGAAAGCATGGATACCTCGGTTTAAAGAAGTCGCACCCGGTCTGGTTGTGGTTCCCTTAGACAGCGGTATTACCAGGATACCCATGGCTTATTCCTTCCAAGAGCACAGTGGTGGAGTGGGAGAGGATTTGAGAGCGGATGATGGCGCCCGTGCGCCGGATCCCCATATATGGTTGTCGCCTGAGCTGGTTAAAAACATGGTTAAAATTATTACCGGCCACCTCTGTCGGATCGATCCTGCGCATGCGCTCGAATATCGGAAAAATGGTGATTACTTTTTAATGCGAATTCAGGAATTGCAGGATTCAATACGGATATATTTACAGGAGAGTAATGTTACGAAATTTATTGTTTTTCATCCATCATGGGGGTATTTCGCAGAGGAGTTCGGTATGTGGCAGATACCGATTGAGATTGAAGGCAGGGAGCCGTCACCGAAACAGTTACAGCATGTTATCGATTTCGCGAAAAAAAATAATATCACGACTATCTTTGTGCAGCCCCAGTTTTCCAGGAAAACGGCTGAAACCATAGCATCACAGATTAACGGCACCGTTGTCCCGATAGATCCGCTTGCCTATAACTGGGATACCAATTTACTTGCGGTCGCAAATGCTCTGGTAGGAAGATGAATGCTATAAAAAAGGTGATAGAATTAAAAAACGTATCGTTTGCGTTCGGCAGAAACAAGGTGCTTGAGGATATTAATCTTTCGTTGACGCAGGGGGATTTCCTCGGCCTGATAGGCCCCAATGGCGGCGGGAAAACGACGCTGATACGGTTAATACTGGGCGTATTGAAACCGCTGACAGGCACTGTTCGACTCCTTGGGACAAATCCTCTGGAAGCGCGTGAAAAAGCCGGTTATATACCGCAGGAAGTGTCGTCGAATACCACTTTTCCCATTTCTGTTATGGATGTGGTACTTATGGGACTTGCACGTCGACGCGGTCTGATGCGACGCTTTACTAAAGAAGACCGGGAACTGGCCGGAGCCGTTATACGCAAGCTCGATCTTAGCGACCTGGCACATCGGCAGATAGGTGAATTATCCGGAGGGCAGCGCCAGAAAGTTCTGCTGGCCAGGGCACTGGTTGCTGAACCGGAAATACTATTCCTCGATGAGCCGACTGCGAGTATCGACTCCTCCGGCCGGAACGAGATTTATAAACACCTGAAAGCACTTAACGACAGTGGTACCACCATCGTATTAACCACGCATAACATAGGGGCTATTTCAACCTATATCAAATCCATAGCCTGCGTAAACAGGTATCTGCATTTCCATGCGGACGGTGTCATTGATGAAGAGATGTTAAAGGATGCTTTCGGGTGCCCCGTCGATATAATTGCCCACGGTGTTCCCCATCGGGTGTTTCATAAACACTGATACTATCATTGAAATAATGGGATGCTGGGATAGCAGATTATAAAACTCTTTACCCGTTACTCATCTCCACGGTCAATCCATTTGAGGAATGATTATTAAAGGCGCCGGTTCAAAAGTTAGTGTACTATTTCCAGCAGTTCGAGTTCAAAAACAAGCGTGGAGTTGGGTGGGATAGCGCTGCCTGCACCGCGTTCCCCGTAGGCGAGATCCGGCGGAATAAAGAGCTTATATTTACTGCCTGTTTTCATTAGCTGCAATGCTTCACTCCAGCCCTTAATAACACCGCTGACGGAAAATTCCGCCGGCGCACCGCGTTT
Source organism: uncultured Fibrobacterota bacterium (assembly GCA_964543525.1). Classification (GTDB taxonomy): domain Bacteria; phylum Fibrobacterota; class Chitinivibrionia; order Chitinivibrionales; family JANQEN01; genus CBDVBE01. The sequence continues at coordinate 4,175 of CAZIYW010000059.1, forward strand.
GATTGAGCTGTCAAATACTGTGCCGTCAAGAAGCCTGCCTTCGTAATGTACTTTGACCTTGTCCGATTCGGTTGGCTTGGGACCGTTCCCTTCTTTCAGCACAATGTACTGGAGACCGCTTTCAGTGGTTATCACGCCCTCTTTCGTTTTATTTTTATCCAGAAAAGCATCACCTTCCTTTTTAGTTGCTTCATCCTTTAATTTCTGCTCCGCCATTTTCTGATCCCGTAACCTCTTGAAAATATCGCTCTTAATTGCCTGCGCTTCATCCGCGGCTAACAGATTGCCACTGCCTTTCAGCGTATCTTTAATGGCCTGAAACAGTGAGGGCAGATCTATTTCATCCTTCATCTGCTGCAGTGAAACACCGATTTCGAGACCTATGGCATAGCTGAATTTTTCACGGTCGTTCGTCAGTTCCTTTTTAGACGTTTCCGATTGTTTCGCGCAGGAAAAAAGCGCGATGCAAAGAGTTGAGACAGTGGCAAATGCGTAAAAGTGTTTCATTGGGAAGTTCCTTTCGAGTAAAGGAATAGGCTGTATTGCCGTAGTGACCTGAATAATATACATCAATACAGTTATTGATACGCGGTTATTGCCATGTAAGAGAACATGGCCGTGTGAATCAAATGACCGGATCATTCTCCGATCAGTTCGGTATAAATTATTGTATTTGTAAATTAATAGTAAATTTAAATGCCTGCGACGGATATCTCGCGGCAGATTCTTGGATTGGCGCTGAGAAATGCCTGTGCATTGGCATAAAGGCTCCTAAGATCATCCGCACCCTGCACCGTACGGTAGAGTTCATGGCCGAAGAAAAAATTCCGTGCATAGTAGGAGGTAAATTCCTTGATCCGTCCGATTGCTTTTTCCGGTGGAAAATCTTCAACAGTGTAGCGGTAAAACCGATCCCATATCTCCGCATAGTCAATTGTTGTTTTTGATTGTCCAGAGGAAAGGGGCCGAAAGAACTCGGTAAATATCCAGGGTTTGACAACTGCGATCCGGCCGAGCATGAGACCTTTTAACGAGATAAAAAATTGCGGCTTCTCCGCCAGAGGCGCGAAAGAGATAATATCGCCGTTGCCTATGATCGGTATGTCGGTCAGGTCTGCTATGAGGGGAAAGAATTCCCACCGCGCCCTGCGTTTCAGTTTGTCTTTGCTGAAACGGGGATGGATAGTGATTGCATCAACGCCATGACGCCCGAATATTTTTATGTTTTCCTGAAAAACTTCATGCCAGCGCTTTGGGTCGTTACCCAGCCTGCATTTTACCGTAAGAATGCCGTCCCAGTTTCTGCGCAGTGTTGCCAGAGTATTATCAAGACGCGGGGCATCATGAAAAAGTGAAATTCCTGCGCTTCGCGTACGGATCTTCGGCGCGGGGCAGCCCAGGTTGAGATCAATACCGAAAGGCATAACTGCCCTCAGTTTTGCAATGATTGCCGGTATATCCTCCTCACCGTTGAGCAGAAGCTGGTAAATAACCGATTTTTCACATTCTCTCCTTTTAGTAAATGGTGACAAGGCAAGGTTCTCGCGGAGCACCGCGGATCCGGAAAGCATCTCGGTGAAAAGCGCACCATAGCCGCCGAAATCAGCTACAAGTCTTCTGAAAGCCGAGTGAGTAATACCTGCCATCGGCGCCAGAAAAAGTGCGGGGCGAATAGTTATGCCTTTAAGGGTGACTGTCTCGAACATGCGTGGTTACCACCGGAAATACATCCAGATACTTTTATAAATGATACCTGTAAGTAAATACAGGCTAAAAGTAAAAAGGCCGGTGGCGCTGTAGACTTTGGCTGTTTCAAATGTCTGTGCAATTGAACCGTGACTGGAAAGCTGTTTTGAAACAGCACGTGTGATAATAATGTAGGCACAGAGAAATCCGATACAGGGGAACGTAACGCTTAAAATTATCCATACCAGGGCAAAGAGAAGCGGAATCTGCCAGAACCAGAATGTTGTCACAACACCTAATATAAGAAATCCGCATATTATGTAAGTGAGTGGTTTAATAATTAAAAAGGTTTCCCTGAGATGAAAATCCGCAATGAGCGCCTGATGCTTGAAAGCGGAAATTTCCTCCTTTTTAAAAACACTTTCCATATCATGGGTATGCAAATACTTCTCTAGACTTTGTATACATTCAATAAGGTTATGCATGAGAAAAGAGAGCCGTATTTTTTCCCCCGGCGTTTTGAGATAGCCATATCCGAATCCAAACGGCAGGTTGATAAAGCGGAACTCCGTGACTTCGGATAAAAGAATTGTTGTTACTTTATACGGATTCCTTTTAATAAGATTATCCTCTGACAGTATATACAGGGTATTGCTGAGGTTTATAAAGACTGTTCTGGTAAGATACAGGAAAATTAAAAGTGTAATACTCATAAATAGCGCAAAACGAATAAGCTGAGGACGATATAACTCCAGCGTGCCCTCAACAAGACTGGGAATCGACCAGCATATACCGATGCCGAAATAGGTAAGCAAAACAAGAATATCTTTTACTAAAGAGACTGAAGGATGAATAGTAAACTTTTTAGACATTCTCTTGTTCCGGTCAGGTTTCAAAGTCAGAACCAAAGATACGAGCTTTCACGATAATCTGCAAGAAATTAATTGAATTAATCAATGATTCTGCCGTTTCGAATTATTTTTATCATACGGAGAGCATTGCAAAGATTACATAATAATGATTTGATGAAGTAAATACTGCTTAGCATATATCAAATGCTCTGTATTTTAACATAGGGGAGGAAATGCCACCCTTGTATTGCACTGCAGGACTATTTTCAATTTATTTACAGGAGGTTTTTTAATGGGAAAGGGATTTTATATCATGGTGACGGCTGTCTGCTTATTACCCTCTCACAGTTATTGCCTTCCTGATACTCTAATTCATCATGGAGTTGCGACCTGGTATTATGACGCCAATGTTACTGAACCGGCCTGCGGTTTCGAGTGGCCCTCTGATGGTTCCTTTTACTGTGCCATGAATACACCCGACCTGCATACCAACGGTGACTCCGCACTGGCCTGCGGCGCATATATTCATGTTGAAAGCGAAGAGAGTTCCATTGAATGCCCTGTTATTGATGAGTGCCCCTGGCCTCAATGGTGTGATGATGAACAGGTGGATTTCAGCCCTTGGGCGTTTATGGCGTTGGTTGCCGATACTTCCGTCGGTGTCATTGATATTACCTGGTGGTTTATTCAGGGGCCGATGAATGATCCGGTGAAATATTATTTCCGTGAAGGATCGAATGAATGGTGGTTATCCCTGCAGGTACGCAACCATAAACAGGCGATAAAATCGCTTGAAATCAAGGGAGACGGCTCAGCATGGGTGACACTTCCGAGAACCGGCTATAATTTTTTTGTCGCCGAAAACGGCGCCGGTAACGGGCCCTTTGATATCCGTCTCACAGCAACTACAGGCGAAGTTATTATCGATACCGGGATACCCCTGTCTCCTGATAATGAGGTGCCGGGATCAAAGAATTTTACCGCTACATCAATTAACGGTTCATCAATGAAAAATGGATCCACCGGTGCACTGTCCGCCGGATGCGCTGAAAAGATTTTTATTGCATTTGACCGGCGTTTTAAAATTCCCGGCACCTGTTTCAGCACCAAAAGTACTGTGGAAATCTATTCTATACGGGGAAAACTGATAACTGAGTTCCCGGTGGAAAAATCACATATTGTAGAATTGTCGAAAAGGTTTGCGCAGAGTATGCTTGTTGCCCGTGTCGTTGAACACGCTTATTAGTGTGTTGACGTTTGATAACGCTTTGCGGTATACGTCCCCTGCCGCAGAACGCAAGCTCACGCTTTGCCTCCGGGGCTCAACGAATGCGGAGCTTATTCTTTTCATAAACACCATCACTCCTTCACTACATTAACCCATTGCTTCCTCATGAGAAGATTCTCATTGCCATTGCGTTAAAATCCAGGTACATATATTTTATATAAATTATGCTACTTTAGGGATAAATGAGTTACAGGCACCCATTTTCGGAAAGTTTTATATGCCCTTGCGCAGTATGACCGGTTTCGGTCAAGCTGAGGTATCGACACCGTCCGGCGACTATCACGTTGAAATCCGTGGGGTGAACGGTCGTTTTCTCGATATACAGATTCGCATGCCGAAAAACCTTCTTAATCTTGAAACAAAGATTAAGAGTGAGGTATCCTCGGTTGTTGCACGGGGCTCGGTAACCGTCAATATTTCCTGGAGTTATGCGGAAAATGACTGGAAGCTGGTCTGGGATAAGAACAGCGTTGATGATTATATTGAAATTTTCAAAGAAATTAATTCACGGTATAATCTGAAGGGAGAAATAACTATCGCCAATCTTCTGGCGTTCAGTGATTTTATAAAAAAAGAGCCGGTTACCTATGCAGATACAACTATCTGGAAACATCTGAAACCTGCATTACAGAGTGCATTAGAGGATTTTAATGCGTCGCGGCGGAAAGAAGGGGCATATATTGTCTCTGATTTAAAGAAGATAGTAAAGCATATAACCAGGATCGTGAGTAATATTGAGCGCAGAGCGCCGCTTCGGTTTAAAAGGTATATTGCAGAACTGAAACATCGGGTGGAGCAGCTTGCCGGGAAATCAGTGGATCAGTCAAGGCTTGCTGTTGAAGTGGCGTTGCTCGCGGATAAGCTGGACATTTCGGAAGAGTGTACCCGGTTGCGCGCACATATAAACAGTGTGCAGTTAAATCTCAACACCAGTGAACCGGTGGGAAAAAGACTGGGATTTATTCTGCAGGAGATGAACAGAGAAGCTAATACGATTGCATCAAAAGCGAATGATCCCAAAATATCACACTGGTCGGTGATCTTGAAGGAGAATATTGAAAAAATTCGTGAGCAGGTGCTCAATATTGAATAGACGAAAGTTATTTGGTTTGTGTTAACGATTGACAAAAGCGCCTCCCGAGGCGGAGCGAAAGCTCACGCTTGGTCCTTGAGAGAATTAATATTAAATACCTTACAAGTCCCCCTCCGGGGAATTTAGGGGGCGCAACGGTTAATTGATAACAACAACTATTTAAATACGTAATCCATTAGTTCATATAAAAAGTACCTTACCACTGGCGGAGGATTGTTATGTCAGAATCATTACTGGAGTTTGATCTGGATCAGTTGGAGAAACGCGGTATTGACCGCTATAAAGCGGTGATCATGGCTGCCCAGGAAGCGCGGTTTATCAATGATCAGATCCGGCTTGATATAATCGAACCAACCGATAAACCCACCACGATGGCTTTAAAGCGTCTTTATGAAGGACGTGTGGTTGAAAGCTCTGATAATGAACTCAGAGAATGATGTCAACGAAAACGCTTCGTTTACTACTGGGCGTATCAGGCGGTATCGCCGCATACAAGATACCGTTTCTTATTCGTCAACTCACCCGGCTGTCTGTTGAGGTTAAGGTTGTTCTCAACGAAGCGGCTGAAACGCTTGTAGGAGTTGAAACACTCAGGGCAGTATCCGGAAATCCGGTTTTTGGCGATACCATAGCTCCAACTTATGATATGGATCATATCCGTCTTGCGGAATGGGCGGATGTCTTTTTAATCTGTCCCGCTACAGCGAACACCATCGCAAAGATCGCACGGGGAATTGCTGACAATCTTCTCACAACGCTGGCCCTGTCTTTCAACGGTATGCTTATGGTCGCACCGGCCATGAATACCGTTATGTGGGAGAATCCAGCCACCGGTGACAATATAGCTGTCCTGAAAAATCGAGGCATACGGGTACTGCCGGTTGCATCAGGTCCGCTTGCATGCGGCGATGACGGCCCCGGGAGAATGATAGCAACGGAAACAATAGTTGAGTATGTCCTTGGGGCAGCGCTTCCCCGGTGTTTTACCGGCAGGAAAATCCTTATTGCGTCGGGAGCGACTGCTGAGCCTCTTGACCCGGTCCGGGTTATTACCAACCGTTCTTCGGGGAGAATGGGGGCGGCCCTTGCACATGCGGCTCTTTGTATGGATGCTGACGTTACCGTTGTTTCCGGTGTTTCACAGACGGTTATGCCGGAGGGTATTACCCTTGAGCAGGTGTCAACCACCGCTGAAATGGCGGCTGCGCTTAAAAAACATTTCGCCGGCTGTGATATATGCATAATGGCTGCGGCCATCAGCGACTTCCGTCCGAAAACCCCTTCCGGGGAAAAGATACAACGACCGGCTGACGGTATTCTGTCCCTTGCCCTGGAGCCTAATCAGGATGTAGCGGCAACACTCGCCCGAATGAAAAAAAACCGGTTTCTCGTATGCTTCTCACTCGAAACCGACGGCGGTGAGCGGCGCGCTGCTGAGAAGATGCAGGCAAAGGGATGTGATATGATGGTGTATAATACGGTTGAGGATACCCTCGGAAAAGAGACTGCTCAAGTCAGCATTCTTTTACCGGGAGAACCAAGTGAAAAATTCGGTGCCATGAGTAAACGGGACTGTGCCCGCAATATTCTTTTGTCTATTGCACGAAAGCTGGGGCTCCACCATGAATAATAATATGACGAATACCCTCAGAGCCTATTTTAAACAGCAGGCGGAGCTCGGTATTCCCGATTATATTTTTACCACGCCCCATACCGTTGAAAGAGATGCGTATCCTGTAGCGGGAGAAAGTTCTGAGGAGTTAAACCGGGTAAGCGAATCCCGGAATTCGGAAATGGATTACGCGGCAAGACGGGCGTCTCTGGTAGAACTCTATTATGAGGTAAAGAACTGCCGCGGATGTCCACTGAGTAGCACCCGCAGTAACCTGGTGTTCGGCGCCGGAAACGCAGGGGCACCGGTCATGGTTGTCGGGGAAGCGCCGGGGCGCGATGAAGATCTGCAGGGGAAACCCTTTATCGGAAAAGCCGGCGCCCTGCTGACGAAAATGCTGGCCGCCATACAACTGGATCGTGAGAAGGATGTATTTATCACCAATATTTTAAAATGCAGGCCACCGGAAAACAGAAATCCCAACCATACCGAAGCCCTTGCATGCATGCCGATATTACGGCGGCAGATTGCGATTGTCAAACCGTTGATTATACTTGCACTGGGAAGGATCGCTGCCCATGAATTGCTGAATGTAACAGAGGGTATTGGCAAATTACGTACCGAAACACATAATTATAATGGTATCCCTGTGATAGTGACCTATCATCCCGCAGCGCTGTTACGAACCGAGCACTATAAACGACCGGCGTGGGAGGACCTGCAGAAATTACAGAAAATATTGAAGGAAAAAGGAATAAATGGCACCCGTGAGAACTGAGAAAACCCGTTCAGCAAAGGTCCCGCCGCAGGCGCTTGATGTGGAGCGTACGGTCCTAGGCTCCATGCTTATCGATGTCAATGCACTTGATACAGCTATGGAAACACTGATAGAAGAGTGCTTTTATGCCACGGCGCATCGAAACATATTTATCTGTATACGGGATATGGTGAAGCATAATATACCCGTGGATATCGTTACTTTAGCTGAAGAATTACGAAAAAGAGAATGGCTGGAAGCGGTCGGCTCTGAGGCTTATCTGAGTGAGCTTGTTGAAACGGTTGCAACTTCGGCAAATATTGAATATCATGTAAAGATCCTGCAGGAGAAGGCAACGCTGCGTGAGCTTATCTCTGCAACAGCCGATATCACAACCGATTGTTTCAATGCCGATGCCGATGCCAAGCAGGTGGTTGACAAAGCGGAGGCGCGTATTTTCAGAATCGCCGACGCTAATATTAAAAATCGGCCTGAACAGTTGAAAGAGCTGTTGTCTACCACATTTGAAGATATCGCACGGTATGTCCGTGAAGGTGGAATAACAGGTGTTAAAACCGGATTTACCCGGCTGGATGAGATGACCACTGGTTTTCATCCGGGAGATCTGGTTATTGTTGCGGCGCGTCCCGGTATGGGTAAGACGGCACTCTGTCTCTCATTTGCACTCAATGCAGCTGTCCATGTAGAGAATCCCACCCCCATTGTCCTCTTCTCCCTGGAAATGTCAAAGGCGCAATTGGTACAACGCATGCTCTGCTCGGAGGCGGAAATCGATATTCACCGTCTGCGCGGCGGACGGTTGAGTAAACAGGAACAGAACCGGCTCGGTATTTCTGCCGGCCCTCTTTATGAAGCGCCGATTTTTATTGATGACACACCGGGCATCAATGCTATGGAGATCAGGTCAAAATGCCGGCGCCTGAAACTAAAAGGGCAGCTTGGCATGATTATTATTGACTATTTACAGCTCATGGGAGTTGTTGATAAAGCGGAGAACCGGCAGCAGGAAATCTCACAGATATCACGCTCCCTGAAAGGAATTGCCAAGGAACTCAACGTACCCGTTGTTGCGCTTTCACAGCTTTCCCGGGCCGTGGAGCAGCGCACCGGCAGTCATCGCCCGCAGCTTTCCGATTTGCGTGAGTCCGGTGCCATTGAACAGGATGCCGACCTGGTATTATTTATTTACCGCGAATACAAGTATAAACCCGATCAGGAAGAGTTAAAAGATGTTGCCGAGATCATTATCGGGAAACAAAGAAATGGCCCCGTGGGAAGCGTAATGGTATCATTTAAAGATAAGTTTGCGAGTTTCAAGAATCTTGAAGTCGTCCATGTTGAAGAGCCGGGGTTTTAACCGATGGTAAACACTGTCCTTATACATGCGGGAAAGGCCTTTTATGCATTGTTTGACGGTACAGGCCTTTTTTTTAAACATGTAAAATATTTAACCGAACTGATATGGCAGACGATAACCCGGCTGCATCTGATTGTAAAGAATTTTGATTTAACCCTCCATCAGATGTATATCATCGGAGTCGAGTCCCTGCCGCTGGTAATAGTAACCTCGATATTTGTCGGCGGTGAATCGGTGATACAGGCCAAGTTTCAGTTCGCCGGCATGATTCCGATGCGGTATCTTGGTATGGCCGTCAGCAAGGCACTGGTTACCGAGCTCTGCCCGGTGTTAACCAGCTTTGTGGTATCAAGCCGTATATCCACGGCTATTGCGGCGGAGATTGGTTCAATGAAAACCAGTGAGCAGCTTGATGTCATGACCTGTTTAAGCCTCGACTCGATTCGGTATCTTATTGTTCCCAAGTTTGTCGCTTGTTTCTTAATGCTGCCGATACTGGTCATTTTTTCAGAACTGATTGCCTATATCGGATCGATAATAACAGCCATGTTTTTTGTTGATATCACCATGCATGTCTATCTTACCGGGTTGCGACTCTTTTTCTCGATGAAAGATCTGTTTATTGGAATTTTAAAGACAACGGTATTCGGGGCGATCATTGCATTTATCGGATCCCATTTCGGTTTTCAGTCGCGAAAGGGTGCACAGGGCGTCGGTGAAGCAACGACACGCGCGGTAATGGTATCGGCATTATTAATTCTTTTATTTGATTTTATCATAGCATTTCTGGTTTCATAGTACCCTATGCTTATAATTGAACATTTACGAAAACACTTTGGTAACAAGGAGGTCCTCAAAGACGTTAACCTCGAGGTAAACAAAGGTGAGATTATGGCCATTATTGGTCAGTCCGGTCACGGGAAAAGCGTTATCCTTAAAAATATCATGGGTCTGATGATTCCTGACGGCGGGAGAATCCTCTTTGAAGGCGAAGTCATTTCTTCTCCGACTATGAAAAAAAATGAGTTTGACAGTGTGCGTAAACGATTTGGCATGCTCTTTCAGGGTGCGGCGCTGTTCGACTCTATGACGGTCGGCGAAAATATAGCCTTCCCCCTTCGCGAGAGAACGCACCTGTCAAACGATGAAATAAATAAAACAATAGTTGAAGTACTTGAGATGGTGGGATTAAAGGGAATAGAAAATGTTATGCCTGCCGAACTGTCGGGCGGTATGAGAAGCCGTGTGGGACTGGCAAGAGCTATTGCCATGAAACCTGAGGTGATGCTCTATGATGAGCCTACCTCCGCTCTTGACCCCATTATGTCTGATAAAATCAATGACCTGATTATTGACCTTCGGGATAAACTGAACATGACCTCAATTGTTGTTACGCACGATATGTCTTCAGCATATAAGGTGGCTGATAAAATTTCCATGCTGCACGACGGTAAAATTATTTTCAGCGGCACACCTGCAGAAATTCGTGCCTCCCGGAATCCATATATTCAGCAGTTTATTCGCGGCCAGAGGAAGTTGTACTACGCCGTTGAAGAGGAAGAGGCCTACAAAGATCAGGTCGATCTCAGTAAACTTCGCGCTACCGCTGCAAAGACCAGGGGAAAAAGCGAATATGACGGGTAGGGTGTTGTTCTCAATCGATGATTCTCTCCAGTAAATAATAATCCTGAGTATACAGCGTCAGGTACCGGCGTTATTTTTTTCGTGTCCCGGGATTCTTTTCTATCGGGACGTTTTCTCCTCCCTCTGTCCTCATTCTTACGGTCATGCCGAGGAATGTCCCACAAAACCGACCTTGGAAGTATCTCCCAGAGGAATCACTTTTTCCAGAGCGGATTGAAAGCCCGTCCGGAGCATCGCATATTTTTTCCCCTGTCTGAAATCCATCGCAACAGCTTTAAAGGTGTTGCTCTTATAGCTTTATATATTATTTGGTGACGGTTAAACAGGTATTATATTTTTGATGAAAAGTGTAATTGCCAAATCAGACCTGTATAGGGTGATGTAAAGGAAATGGTATTAAAACAGGGTCCCCCTGTATTAATCGGGAAATCGGTTGCACAGCCAATGCAACCTTCAGGCTGCGCAATTATAGTGAACAGCGGCATAACGGAGAGCGTGTCGGGGAGACCGCGCGGATTGCGGCAAAAACATGGCGGCAAAAAGACGGGGTGCCAATAATTGACTACAGCTCACATAAAAAAATGCACGTAAAGGCTCACACGCTGAAAAAATTGACCTGCGCGATTTCAGAAAATTTCTACGGGCGATCGCAACGCTTGACTGCGATATCATGCTGGAAATTAAAGATAAAGAGCAGAGCGCGTTAAAAGCCATAACCCTGATTAATAGTGATGACTGAATTAGTATACTGCCCTCTTGATGCATGATAGCGCTTTTTACACTTCAAAACCGTAAAAAGCTTCCGTTTTCCCATTCTTCGGGATTTGATGTATTTTCACAGTTTACTTATAAATCTGGAGAATTCAACATAGAATAAAAGATTTCTGGTTGTGAAAAAATCTGTAAAAATTCTCGTAATACCGGTACCGGCCGTCATCTGCCTGCTTATCGTTATTATTTCCGGTGCACTATTGTATATAAATACCTCCCATGCAGCCCGATTTTTACAGGAGACAATAAATAACAACATACCCGGTTCACTTACCTGGCGGAAACATCATCTGAGTCTTTTACGTGGCGAACTGGATATGCGCACTATTATCCTCCATGATGCGGCGGATCAAAAGATCGCCTCGATTGATCGTCTGTTCTGCAATGTGTCCATAAGTTCCTTGCTGAAAAAGGAGGTGCGGATAACGGCATTTGTTTGTGAAAACCCGTGGATTGACCTGCGGATGGATACCACCGGTATTCTCAATATCGTACAGGCATTTTCAGCGGGCAATACGGTACAGAAAGAGGTTGTGGAACAGGACACCGGAAATACACTGTTCAATTTTCATGTTGACAGCCTCCGGCTGGGACAGGCCGCCGCCAGCTTTACCGCCGGTGATGAAACGTTTATTGTTACGACGAGTGGTATCGAGTTAAGCGCACAGGGAGATATGCAGAACAGGAAAGCTGCAATTCGTCTCGGCATTGATAAGGCCGAGATCAAAGGAACCGGGGAAGTGCTTCATTTGCGCGATCTGAAGATTACCGCTGCGCTGAAGGGAGAAAGGGTCGATTCACTGGTACTGTCGGTTACCACACCGGGCTCGAAACTGACGCTGCAGGCGAATGCCGACCGGCTCTTCACTAATCCGCAGGTATCACTTGATGTATCAACGGACCTGGCCCTTGAAGAGATCAGTTCTTTTTTTCGGTTACAGCCGGGACTGAAAGGTCATGTCCATGCCGGAATAACTGCCGGAGGAACACCGGGCAATCCTGATGCAGACCTGCACCTTGTATATGGCGGCGGCATGCTGGCCGGATGTGAGGTTGATTCCATTTTTCTCGGTTGTACAATCAGTGATCGGTACGCTCGGATCTCTTCTCTTCATGTTGAGTGTGCTTCCGGTTCGGTAGATTTACAGGGTGACGCTGATTTGCGTTCAGCATTCCCCAATGGCTTTTCCGATTCTGTCATTGCCATGGAAGCGTTAGCCTACAATACTGACCTCGCTGTTGAACATCTCGATGTCACCCGGCTTCCGTGGATAACCACTCTGAACAGCGGTATCGTAACATCACGGGCAACCATTACCGGCAAAGGCATTACACCTAAGCATATCACCGCAGAAGGGGAGGTTGATCTCACGGTGAGCAATCTGCAAACAGGAGGTTTGCCTTCCCCGATAGAGGCCGGGCTGAAAACCAATGTTTTCTGGTCGGAAGGAACATTGCAGTTGAAACGGATGGTGCTAAAAACTCGTAATACCCAGCTTGCTGTTCTAGGTTCCTATGATATTAACCGGCAGAAAATAGACGCATCGTTGAAACTGGATACGACCGACCTCGGTGGCATACTGCCGTTGTTTGGCGTGGACAGCATCAGAGGTTTTGCAGCGCTTGAAGGAACGATCTCCGGCGCCATTCAGAATCCTTCGGCTCAGTGTCGTCTGATCGGCTATGATTGCGTATACCCGGCGCATAGAGTTGGTGACATAACCCTGCATGCGTCGTTGGATGAACAGGGTACGATTACCTGTTCGAAATTTAACCTCAGAAACAAAAATTCAAATCTCTCTCTTACCGGAACTGTTGACCTGTTTAAAACCGGGAGTATGAAGGTCCGAAAAGAGCCTGCGATGCAGGTTACTATTGCTGATACCAGGTTGTTTCTGCAGGACTTTCTGGATAGTCTGTCCGGTGAGGTTTCTCTGGATGCGCGGGTACAGGGGGTACCGGCAGCCCTTTATGGTGCGGTTTTTATCGCAGGAAATGGAATTGACCTTGGTGTGCAGAGGCTGCATGGCGTGACGCTTAAGGCGGAGCTTGACAGCCAGCGTATTCACCTGGTTCCGCTGGAAGTCGCGGTTACACCGGAAGAAAGGATTCTCGCCCGCGGCTGGATAGGAATGGATAAGCGGTATGATCTGTCCCTCTCGACAGCAGGGATTTCACTTGCCAGCCTTAACAGACTGGCCGAACGTAACACCCTTGACGGCCTTCTCAGCTTCAATTTTAACGGAAGTGGTATATTGGATACTCCCAGTGTAACCGGTGAAATCAGTCTTCAGAACATACTGATACAGGAGAAGCCGTTTGAGGATATCCTGGTGGATGTAAACCTTCAGAATCAGCGGGCGGAGGTTTCAGGAAAACTCAATTTCGATATACAGGGGTGGTACCATTTCGCCGAAAAGGATTTCAGTGCGGCGGTGCTGTTTAATCAGACAGATTTAACTCCCTATTTCAGGTTGGCGGATCAAAAAGAGTTAACCGGCAGTATAACCGGCACTGTTGAGGCGTCGGGTAATGTTGACAGTATAAAAACAGACGGTATTAAAAAAGTGGATGTCCTTTCGGCGATTACACACCTGGTAGTGTATCATAAAGCGCTTAATGCTCTGGAGACGGACAATATTACCGCATCGCTTGAAGGAAATGTTATTGCAGTTTCTCCGGTCCGGATTTCTCTGCTTAACGAAGGAAATATTGATATCAGTGGTCGGGGAGCGCTCGACGGCACGGTGGATTTTATACTCAATGCAAATATACCGGTCGATCTCGTCGGCCTTTTCTCGTCCGATCTTACCGATGCAGACGGTACCGTTGAAATAACGGGCACATTAAACGGTGATATAAAAGATCCCAATATCAAGGCGGATATTGTATTGAATGATATCTCGGTTACGGTGCCGGAACTTATGCAGAAAGTGTATGGTGTCAATGGCTATGCATCATTGACTCCCCAAAGAATCACTATTGACTCAATTGCCGGCTGGTTGGACGAAGGTCGTTTTTCCTGCGAAGGAACGGTAGATCTCGACAGCCTGAAACCGTCCGACTTTTCAATTGCTTTGCAGGCAAACACCCTGCCGCTGAACATTCCGGATGCACTTGATTTGCAGCTTAATGCCGACATGCGTTTTCAGGGCACTCCCGATTCGTCAGTGATAGCAGGTACTGTTGAGATGGTAGAAGGGATATACTATAAGGACATACGGATGCTCAGTGGTGTGGGGCAGCGTAAAAGAGAGATAAGCCCGGAGCCGATGGATCGCGGGGAATCATTTTTCAGTAATTTGAATTTTGATGTTATTGTCGCGGGACGCGAGAATTTTGTCGTCGACAATAACATTGCCCAACTGCAGATAGAACCGGATCTCCGCCTTGTCGGAACAATGGACAAACCGATGATTAACGGACGTGCCACCGTGGCATCAGGTACCGTCTCCTATCTGCGGAATACCTTTACGGTACAGCGTGGTGTACTGGATTTCGTAGATCCCTATAAGATAGATCCGGTTGTTGATATTAAGGCCGTAACAAAGAAGCGTGAATGGAATATCACCCTCACCATATCCGGCTCTTTAAATGATCTGATCTTTACCGTATCATCAGTCCCGGAACTTGAGCATGAGGATATCGTTTCACTCCTTGTGGTTAACAAGACTACCTATGAATTAAGCAGGGGTGAACTGATGAGCGGCGGTTCAACAGAGCAATTGCTTGATTTCATAATAGAGGCTTCCAATATAGGAAAGACCATACGGGATGCTACCGGTCTCGAAGTCTTTTCCGTCGACGCAGGCTCTAAAAGCCAGAGGTTTACGGTTGGTAAAGCCCTCACAAAACGGCTCATGACCACGCTGGCAATTGAATCGGAAAAGGGTGATTTAACCCGGAAGGCTATCATTGAATACAAAATCCTGGATAATATTCTATTACAGGCCTATAACGACGATAAAGGCAATTATGGCGGAGAGATTCACTTTATCGTTGAGTTCCGCTAAGTGAGTAACGAATGTATAAAATTGTACTCTTAATACTGTTCACCGGTTTTTCCCTCCTGTTTAGTGCAGACGGTACGTCAGTGTCTGACAGCAGTGGTTTCAATAGTACCGGAGATCGGGTAGTACAATCAATCGGAGTAACGGTTCAAAATTACCCGGGAGATGAGGCCCGATGGGAGACCATGGCTCGTAACCTCATACTTCTCCGTGAAGGAGGAATCTATTCTTCGCAGCAGTTGATTTCTTCACTGGATGCCCTGGCAGGTAGCAGGAAATTTAAATCGATACAACTGGATTCAAGCGGCGATGCTCACTCTCTGTCTCTCACATTTAATCTGGAGCCCTATCTGATACTGCGAAAAATCAGCATAAAAGGCAGTTTCCCGCTCTTTAAATCGGAGGTTCTTAAAGCAATGTCTATCAGTACGGGGAGTGTGTATGACCGGGAGCTGCTCAATAGACAGGTGTCGCTCATTAAAGACCTGTATTACAGGGAAGGGTTTATTGAAACAAAAGTGGTAATAACTCCCCGGGAATACCGTGATAAAGGATATGTCGATGTGACTGTTGTGATACAGACTGGCCTGCCGATTACTCTTCGTGCAATAAAAATAAAGGGAAACAGGGCTTTTTCCAATGCGCAGTTGAAAGTTCGTATGAGCACCTGGCGGCACAGGTTTCTATCATTTTTTTCGCGGCGGTTTGTTGAAAAAAATGTTGCACAGGATGTGAAGCAGCTCACGAGTTTTTACCGAAAAGGAACGGTTCGAAAAAGGTTTCCGGAATGTGTAATAAAGGATTCCGTTGTTATCGACTCTCTTCAGAGAGAGGCTGACGTATTAATTGTCATTAATGAAGGTCCGCGGTATACCGTGGAATTCCTTGCACCTGATATGACGCCGTTGCATAGTGAGATAAACGCAATTAATAAAAGACTGAGGAGACAATTAATAATCTATGATAAAGGAAACAGAAATGATCTCGGTCTGCGGAAGAGTATACAAAACATGAAGCGGTTTTACCTGAATGAAGGTTACCGGAATACCCGGATACGGTACCGGGACACAACCTTTGCAAAGAGACGGTTTACAGAAAGGCATATTGCCTTTATTGTTGAAGAAGGTGTTCGTACTACTGTCAGTGCCATTACAATTAAGGGAAACCGGGCATTTGAAATAAAGCGGATCCGGAAGCAGATTCTGACCCGTGTCGGAAAACCGTTTGTTCTTGAGACGCTGGATAAGGATATCGAGGCAATAAAATCTCTTTATCGTCAAAACGGGTACCGTCGACCTGGTGTTAACGCTTCCCTTTCATTTAACCTGGACAGCACAGAGGTCGCAGTGGATATTGTCATACAGGAGGGAGTGCAGACCATTGTTTCATCAGTGCGATTTGACGGACTTTCGGTTATGTCTGAGGAAAAGGCCGGAAGAGTCGCAAAGGTGAGAGAGGGAAGTGTGTATAAGCAACCTCTGGTAAAAAGTGATGAGATTGCCCTCTCAACTCTTATCGCTGAAAAAGGTTACCCCTATGTGAAGGTTTCTTCGGATCTTGAAATGAGTGAAGATTCCACCCGGGTGTCATTGATATACCGTATCGATGAAGGCTCCCGTGCCTTTATCGGTTCGATTTATTACTTTGGCAATTTTAAAACAAAGGAACCAGTCATGCGGCGCGAGATTGGTATCAGACCCGGACGCCCCTTTTCTTTACGGAAGATGCTGGAAGGTCAGAAGAATCTGCACAATTTAAATATTTTCAATTCAGTTTCATTTAAGGCGGCAGGCTTGAAAGAAAGAAGAGATACGGTGAATCTCTTCATAACTGTCGAAGAGAGAAAACCCTATTTTGCACATTTGGGTGTGGGGTATGAATATGATCTTTTATGGGGTGAAGTTAAAGCAGGTGATCACAATTTTCTGGGTCTGAATAGAGATGTCAGTTTTGGCGCACAGGTCACCCATGTGGGAGGATACCGGTTTGATCTGGGATTGATTCAATCACGGCTTTTCGGTTTCAGAACAAAAAATATTACAAAAATATATATTGAAAAAATACTTGAGAATGAGCAGACATTCGGTGTAATGGCCTATGGCGCTTCTATGGGAATTACGCGAAAAATAGGTAAAAGTTTGACCTCGAATGCTGCGCTGGTTTTTGAACAACGCAATCAATTCGGTGACGCCGCTGACATAGATAATGAAGAATTTGAATCACGTAATCTCATAACAGTTAAACCCTCATTGACCTATGATCGCCGCGACTCCTTTACCCGGCCAAGGAAAGGGACGTTTTCCACTCTGTCGGTACACATATCCAAGGGTCTGACAAATTATCTTGATGATTTTGTCAAATGCCGCTTTGAGCATCGGCGCTATATAACACCAATGAAAAAAGTTACTCTTGCGGCAGTTGCACGGGTTGGCTATCTTGAGCCCTTTGGAAAAAATAAAAAGATACCCCAGGATCAGCTCTTCTTTCTCGGCGGCGCTCGTGATGTGCGGGGATTCAGAGAGAACAGACTGCTTTTTGATAATGAGGGAAATCCCGTGGGCGGCGAGGCTGCATTGAGCGCAAGTCTTGAGGTGCGTATTAACACAGTGTTGAATTTCGAGTTGCCGTTGTTCTATGATATCGGACGAATTGCGAATAATTTTAAAATAGAATTCACTGATGAGTTCCGTTCCTCTGCCGGCCTGGGATTACGATATATAGCTCCAATTGGAGCCATTGGTTTCCTGTATGGTTTCAAGATAAAACAGAAGGCAGGTGAGAAACCGGGGAAATTCCATTTCTCACTCGGGTATACGTTTTAAAAACAGAGACGTTTCGTTTATTAAACCCGTATTCTTTGCCTGTTCCGACATAGATTTCCGACATGGATTATAGATTGATTATATTATTAAAGGACGAGACTGAGAGAGGAGGATGAATTCCCTGTGTATTTGAAAAACTTTGTTTATCCTATGCTGTTTATGAATATGTATCTCTTTGCAGGTTCTCTGGGCCGGACAACGGTTGAGATAGCCCGATGGAGAGGTAACACCACCGCAGCTTATTCGATTATCCATGATGATGCCTGTGGTGCCGGTAATTATGGTATTCACATGAATGCAGATACCATCGCCTATAACAGAGGACTGGTTATAGGTGCCGGAGCTATAGTCAAAAGCTGCGTTGAGCTTGCTGCCGGTGCTGATAAGCAGATTTGGGAAAAGCTTGAACGCATGATTCAGCACGGCCATGAAATGATATCCCACTCCTGGCAGCATGATGATGCCACCTTCGAACACTGGGGCGTGCAGAAAGATGTTATCGATTCCAAAGCGACACTTGAGCAAAATATTACCGGATGTACCGTAACTTTCTTTGTTTTCCCTTATGATAATTATAACGACAGCGCACTGAATCAGCTCAGAGATAATGGGTACCTGGGTGCCCGCGCCGGTATCGCGCCCCAACAGGACCGGGGTGTTAATACCGAGTTTGAGAATTTCGATCCCTTTCGTGCCAATTTCGACGCCTTTTGTCTTACCGAGGAGGCTTCCATCTATGCAGCACAGGTCGGTAATGCAAATACACTCAAAGCATACCTTGATGATGCAATTGCAAAAAAAGGATGGGCTCTGCAGGAGATGCATGAAGTCGGCTCCGGTGAACTCTGGGGGCATATACGGGTACCGGACTACCAGGCACACATGGATTATGTACGGATGCAGGTTGAACGCGGAATAGTCTGGAATGCAGTACCGACCGATGTTGTCAAATATATTGTTACGAAGGACAGGTGTGGTACTGCCTCGGTTACCGATAATATTCTTACCTTCTCATCATCCGATTCAGTCGATGCACGGTACGCAACTGAACTTACCATCCTTCTCACCACCCAGAATGATCCGCTGGAAGTCTACGCCACCCAGAATGGTACCGATATTCCGGTTGAGAAGCTTGGTGCACACAGATTTTCCTTCGATGTTGACCCTACTAAAGGGCCTGTAACACTGGTCGGACCTACCGATATCTCCCCAAAAGAGTTTTTTGCCGGCTCAACGCCGTTAATCATCAGCAATATGAAAGTTTTTACCGTTAGCATTCCTTTGGGATACTATGCTGTTGAACTGTTTACACTTTCCGGGAAGAAAATAAAGACACTGCTGTCCGGATATTCCCGTGAAACCACACAAAAGACTGTTTCAGTTCCTGAGAGTGCCTGTGGATGTTATATGATTAAAATGGTTTACAATGGAGGAGTGTCGACTGAAAAGATTGTCGTTATGAAATAGTAATCCACCCCTCTTTCCTGCTTCGGATGGAAAGTGAAAATTTATACATGAGCTAGAGTGGAAATACGGTCATTAGTGTATATGTATAATTATCCTGTTGTATAACACCGTATTGCCGCGTTTAAAATGGACGATAAGAGGCTGTGACTGCACGTGCTTATGGGTAAGAGCTTTAGCCGGATTAATTTCCTTGCCCCTATACACAACCTGTCCATTCAGAGTATATACGGTAATAGCGTTCGGCGTCTTATTGATAGCTGAGGGTGTAGGGGTATAGATAATCGGATCAATCTGCTTTTTCAACAGGATATCGCCGAAATCAATTACTCCCTGGTCAGCGGTTTCTGCTCCGAATTTCACTTCATATCCGTTAGCATAGGTTATGAAAAAACCCCTTGGCGCAAGGATGCCGGTATCACCTTCTCCTATTTCCCTTTCCATTTCAAAATAGCCATTGGCGTCGGTGGTAACCGAATCAAAGGAGGAATCAATCATACTGTTCATGTCGGAAAGAAGCACCACCGCTCCCTGTATCGGCACACCTGTAACGGAATCCTTTACTGTTCCCTTGAAGGTAACGGTAATAAATGTTTCTTTTTCCAGTTCAATAGTGCCCAATGCTGCAGTGTTTGATAATGGATTAATAGTGCCGAAACTGATTTTAAGCTTATAGTCCTTTTTAGCGACTGCATAAAAAAGGAGTAATGCATTGTCGGTAACGGTCATTGTTTTTGTAAAAGAGCCGTCACTACCGCTGAAAGCGGTGTCAATATTGATATTTGAATCAAGTGGATTGTTCACTGCCTCTGCATCTGCGGTAAGGAGGACAATGGCTCCTGCAATACCTGTGCCTGTTGTATCAACCACTTTACCGGTAACGTTTATCTCTTTTCCCGCTGTTGGGTAAAGGAGTGCCGCTGATAAAAGTGTAATGAGCGAAACGAGAAACAGCCTTTTCATAATTTTCCCCTTTTTAAAAGAGTGATGCTGTATATCCTGATTGTCATTATGTTACCTTAAAATAACTCTTCATCATTATATAAAGTATATCAAACCGCTGAGAATGCAGGAAATAATTTTCAGTACTTTTCCACTCACCCGGTATGAGCACCATTTATTAGCGATTGAATAAGTTAACTGAAATATAAAAATAAGTTCCGGCAACTCCTTGAAATTTCACCTGATGAAAGACAATTCAGAGATAACCGGAACCATTGCTCACAACCACACGAAGCACTTTAACCTTTACCGTCTATTCCCTAAGAAGGATGTTTTTTCGGTAAATCTTTTTATTTCCTCTTTTATGGACCTCTATTATCGGTTGAGCTTTGTTGATAACACTCCGAGAAACAAGATGGTGTATAGGAACCTCTTTACCTGAATAAAGGAGTTGACCACGCAGTGAATAGAGTGCAATCCAGCCCCGCCCGTTACTGGATTTCACTGCGGTGGTAGGATGAGTTATGGAAACGGATTCTTTCTGCAGCTTGATATCACCAAGCGCAACCGTAGTTCCCTGAATCTTTTCAATGCCGTAATTTGGCAGGTAACCATCCTTAGTAACCAGATATAACAGTCGCGGTTGAATCCACATATCCGGGTTCATTACATGGGAGAATTTGCCGTCCGATCCGGTGTAGGTGCTGTCATAGAGGGTATCAATAATTGAGAGAGAAGTGGAAAGACGCACAAGTGCATTTTCAATCGGGTCCCCGGTGACAGAATCAATAACCCGACCTGTAACCGTTATATCCTGGGTGATACCATGATCCAAAACAACGGTCCCTAAATCCACGGTGTTACCGGCAGTGTCAATCAAACCATAGCCGCTTTTGGTATTATAACCGCTTTTTGATATTCTGTACATTATTCCATAGGCATTCTGGTTGACTGTTACTTTTGTATTAAAGGTGCCGTTATTTCCCGTATACACAGTGTCTGTATTAATGTTGGTTAAACCTGAACCCAGAACGACCATTGCCTCAGGTATTGCAGTACCGGACGTATCCGTGACCTTTCCCGTGACAGTAATCTCTTTATTCTGCGCAAATGAGGATTGAAGCAGAGCGGTGAATAGCAGGGTGGTCCAGAAAAAACAGTTGACCTTTTTCATAAGCCCTCCTTTGAGTGATGGTAATCGGGAATATTTTTGACATTTGACATATTTTACTATTACTAAACTAATAAAAAACGGAAGGATTTTCTACGTTCAATTTACTTTTTTGTACTCATATTGAGTACAAAAACACTTGAAAAACAAACCAGGTATAAATTTTATATAAATTGATAATTTTATTTTGAGTATAGATGGCAGCCCGGATTATTCGACCGTACGCTGCAGCTATCTGGTTGTAACTGTGATATAGTTTGGCTCAGACCAGCCTGAATAGAATGGGCCGATGAGCTGGTTTACATTATTTGCATTGGGCGGCAGGTATCGTAACTGCGCTCTTATTTCATAGGTATCCGGAGATGACCACCGGTGTTTTGCACTTAGCTCGGATGACCAGGAGGATGTATCTGCATCGCCCCAGGCAAAGCGGTATTCTATAAATTCGACAACTATGTTTGGAATCCAGTTGATGTATTTAAAAATCGTATTAAAAGTGCCGGTTTCATTCAGTGTCAAAATGGTCGGCCCCCGGGGTTTTTCAGGGTATAGAGTGAAATTGGTTATACCGCCCGAAAGGACAAAGAAATTTGAAAATTCTTTATCGATAGTTACTGTTGTATCCAGCTTATGGGAATGGATCAACACCGTGTGATTCCCGCTGGGTACACCGGTAAGAATTACCGTATCATTGACATGTTCAGCTTGCTCAGAGATATTTGTACCCGGAATATAAACCGTCAGTTTTAAGTCGTTTACCCAGATTGTGGAGTCCACACAAATAATTATATGCCCCGTTTTCCTGACAGTAGCTGAAATGGTGTCAATGTCCAGTGTATCGACTACTATCTTTTTCCTGATACAGCCCAAAGTGCGAGCGGCGTTTTCTCCGGAAAGGGTATATTGTCCTTTTGGTACTCCTTCAATGAGATACTTGCCTGAGTCATCAGTCACGGCGGAAAGAGAGTCGGGATTAAAATCACTTTTTACCGGGTTGAAATCAGACGGAATAAGCCGCACAGTTATATCTGCCACGCCGTTATTGAGGGTATCACTTATAATGCCTGCAACAGCTGCATTCCCGTGATCACTTGAACCGCCCGCTATATCAAGGGTGCAGGACAGAACTATAAGAGCGGCAGTAGCGATAAAAAGAAGAATTAAAAATATTCTATTCTTCATCATGATTACGGTCTTTCTTTTTCACTTTTACACTGAGCGGGAACAACTGGATATTCAGGTTGTGAACCTGGTCGGCGTCGGTATCGTCATCAACGATACGGACAACACGATTCTTGAATTCCTGAATCTCCTGTTTTATCAGGCCGAAGCTCTTTCGGGAAATACCGATAGTGAGGCTTGATATATCACGTTCAGATGGTGGAAAGTTCTCTATAGCCTCGGTACCGAGCTTTGCAAGTTCACGATTCAGGGCACGGACACCCAGAGAGGTAACCTCCCGGCCGGTAGTAATGGCGGGATGGTTTTGGGTGAAGCTGCCGTCCTCTTTTTTCTCGAGGAACCCAAGCTCAAGAAGCAATTCTACACTTTTTTTTGCTTCGGATTTTTTTATCGGCGGAGAAACCGAGCGGGCAAGCAACGCATAATTGCCGTGCCAGTCAAGAAGACATGCCAGTTCCCGGATTACCGGATTGTACCATTTTGCATAGTAGGCGTAGTGATCCGCAGGCACAACTTCCTGCTTAACTTTACGGGTAAGTCCCCGCATCTGTTCCAGAAGCTGCTGTTTTGTCTGTGTATCGGTGCTCTGATTAAAGTGAACCAGGAGAGTGAAAAATTTCGCATCATTTTCGGTAAGAGAGAAGCCTTTTGCAAAGGCCGGTATTGTTTTGTCCGTAAGGTTCCGTTTCCCGTCTATTACCTCTTTAAGGAGGGACGGGGATTTGATACCGGCTTTTCTGCAGAAATAGCGGTTTGAAAAGAATGGAAAACGTTTTTTCCGATCCTCATACAAATCCTTCAGGAATCTGCGGTAATCGCTGTAATACTCAATGCGCAGCATCATATTGTTTAATCTACCAAGAATTGGATACAATTTCAATATAAAATTACACTATGTGTACTCATTTTGAGTACTTTTTTGCCATGTTCAGGGCTGAAATAATAATATCAAAAATGTTCCATAACAAATATGAGTACAAATCGGGTACGAATTCTCGAGGTAGTGATGTATTTCACCCCGGTATTTCACCCCGGAGGTAAAATAATAAATTATGTTAATGTATACCCCCAGAGCTCACCGGAGCCGACTTCATCCATCTCCTGCAGTATCCTGGGCAATCCGAGAAGAAAAAAAATAGTAACGTAAATGGAAATTGGGGAATTTACTATTTTACCTCCGGGGTAGTACTCGCGATTACAGCTTCTTTGACGACACCGTTTATTGTGATATGCTATAGTAAGAGCTTAAAAGTGCCGTGCGTAAGCTTTGTCTTCTGCTAATAATTTTTCAATTTTCCCCCTGATAAATCTGCAGTTTCATAAATTTTTGCAGTAAGTAGTAACCTCATTCAGAACGAATTCTTGTTTCGAGAGCTATTTTCTTGCTCCGTTAGGGTAGGGATTTTATATTAAGTCAAAAAAAGAGTTGCCACGTACTCATAGTCCGGGTCTTCAGCGTAGAGCTTCTCGAACTCAGCACGGGCGCGAGACTTCTGCCCCAGGTCCTCGTAGGCCAGAGCGCGTTCGTAACGTAGGGCCCGAAGCAGATCCCCGGACCGGCCTTTCTTACGGCGCAGGGCGGCTGTTAATGTGTCCCGGGCCGCGGTTGCCAGACCGAGGTGCCGAAGGGCTTTAGCTTTGTAAAGCATCAAAGCAGCATGGATAGGCGTCTCGTTCTCAATGCCCTCAACCAACCGTACAACCTTCTGGCAGACCTTCTTGTCGCCCGGATGAGCGTCCAGCAACAGCTCCGCAAGAGACAACTTCACCACCACGTCGTTTGGTTCAAGCCGCCGCAGTTTTTCCAGGCAGGCAATCGCATCCTGCCAGCGCTCCTGACGTTGGTAGACCTCAACGAGGCCAAGCAGCACGCCCCGAAGATTCGGACTCACATGTGCGGAAACCTCGTCTGTGATGGGCAGGCTCATGGTGGCGGAGATATTGTATTTGGAGAAGTAATGGTTCAAGCGGCGGTGCTTTTTGGCGGCCGTGGACAGGAAATTCGCAGCTTCCTCCAGTCGTTCCTTCTTGAGCGCCAGGAAACCGGCAAGGTACGCGCCGTCGGCCAGATGAGAGGCTTTCTCGAGGTGTTCGAGGGCCTTCTCTTCTTTACCGAGGACCAACTCACGGCAACCATCCACCAGGGCCTCCTCGTCGTCCGGTGTAATGAGCCGCTTGAAGAAACCCATGGTCAGGCGGTCTTCCTGTCGGACCGTCGGGACGGCCGGAGCAGAGTAGGACGCACTTCTCCTGCCGCCGGACCTACCGCTTGGAAGGGTTGTGGTGTAAAAGAGCCCGGTTCCCGGAATACCCACCGTCGCACGTTTGCCTCGGGAACCAACGGTGAACTTTGCACCGCGTGGACCGAATGAGAGCGATCCACCAGACTTGCTCAGGTTCAGGGTCACTCCTGGTGCGATCCTGACTCTTCTCCAGAAACGGAAACTCATTCTTCTATTTCCCCCATCTTATTTAGCCACCGCGGTTTCTGTGCTGCCACCATGCTGAGTAACCCCGGGTCGGCATTTGATCTTCACAGCGCTCCGCGTGAAGGAATCATCCGATGCCTTGCTCAACCAGCCACAATAAATCTCTCCAGTACTAACAATCCATTTAAAGTATTCAGAGGTCCAAGGCATTACTGTTCCACTCCCTTATTATTTTTCCTTTATCTTCAGTAGTTCATCATCCAGGCCATAACGGAGCACATCGATCCTGTCGGTGTGTTGGGCGACGAAGTCTCCTGTCATCATCGGTAACTGGAACGGAAAGAAAGCGGGGTTATTCAGCAGAAGACCCAATGCCTCCTTGCCTTCCTGAGTAGCGTGAAGTGCAGCCTCATACATCAGGATGGCCAGATTTTGATCTGTGATGATCACTGGTGCTGCTTTTTCGTAGCACCCTTTTGCCTTAGAGTCCTTCAGAGCTCCCCAAGCTACAAAGGAACGGATCACGAATCTTGCATAACGGCTGACAGTCTGTCGGTCGCCGTAATGCTCCTTGAGACGGTTGATTATCTGGGTTTGAGTGACTTGATCCTGCAGACTCAGCAAACGCCCCGTTTGCCGCGCCACATTGAACCAGAACGGATAGACAGCTGAAATCATAGCCCAGTGAATGGCGATGCTCCTGGTTGGGTGCCCGCGAAGAAACGTCAGGGCAGCGTCTCTGAATGTCACCAGCTCATGGTCAGGAGAGACCCATATTTTCATTAGATTATTGACGACGAAGGTCCGGGTTTGATCGCTGCGCTTACCCTCGGAGCCGTCGCCTTTACGCTCAGACAGGTACTCATGAAGCTCTTGGCGAACCGTCTTAGCGTCCAGCCCGGCAAGCAGCAAATTGGCGACTTTTTGCATCCACTCATAACGGATTGCCTGTTTGATTCCAATAACATCATGGCGCTTGCCCATCACCGTGACCTCCTTTCAAACTTCACTAAGGGCACAATGACTTCCTCAACGGCAATGCCGCCATGGCCGACGATTGAATCGTCTGGGTTTATAAACGCATTGTTACCACCGGCAACGAGTGGGTAATAGTCCGGCGGTAATCCGACTGGCTGCCAAACGTGTGCAAAACTGAAGGTAGTGGCAACTTGAGCTCGCAACTCCGACGATGGATAGATCCGAACTCGTTCGCCGCGTGTTTCGGCAATGACGCCTTCAGATGGACGGCCCTTACCACGGCACTCGATATTGCCGTGATCGGACGTCATCCAAACCTCATATCCGTCATCCAGCAGATGTCCGATCAGCGCCCCTAGGAACCCTCCCTTACACCACTGTTTGATCTGATTGTGCATACCTGCAGCGCCGAGCTGCATGCCGTGCATGATTTTATCGACCTTGTCCACCACCAGGCCGACCGCCTTAGTTTTGCCGGGATGTATTATTGCCTCCAACGCGCTGGCAACGTCGCCATCGCCCAGCCCGCGCTGGTAGGCAATGTCGAGACGGGAAAGACCAAAACCTTCCCAGAACTGCTCCCAGAGATTGCCTTCATTGTTGGTTGAATTGATAGATGAAGGGAAGTAAAGTGGTGGCTTACCAGAAAAGATTGATTGCCGGGATACTGAGGTCAGTGTTGGAATCCAGGCAAAAGTAGCGGATTCACGAAAAACCAGGTTGTGATCCTGCTTCTGGAGGATCTGGCGAATAGTGACCCACTGATCCAGTGCCAGCCCATCGACTACAACCAGGGCAACGCGACCGCTCTCCGTGTCTTCCAGGTCACGAGCCAACCGTCGTGGCACATGATGCAACATTGCTGGTTTGATCGGCGGCAGGTTGATCAGGCTGGCATAGTGGGTATTTAGCCACTTATCAAACGTAGCGTTCAGTTCATCACCCTTTTTTCGCAGTTGGCTCTTGTCCGATTCTTTGGGGCCACAGTGCACCAAAGCTGACAACTCAGCCCATTTCAGAGCAAAGGCAATCCAATCCGAATACCGGGATTCCGCCGTAGGCAGGCTCTTTTCAACAAGCTCAAATAGACGGGAAATGCGTATCTCGTCATCATCTACGTCGGCTTCAATGATGCCGCTGCGAATCCAGGACCATGTATCAATGGCAACATCAGGCTTTTGAACTGGGGCGAGTTTCCCTTCAACGAACAGATTGTCAATGTAGACTCTGATATCCTGATGATCAAACGGCAGAATATCAGGCCCCGGAAATTTGAGACCGTACTCCTGGGACTTCTCATGCACCTGATTTGATGTGTCCAGCTTGTTTAAGAACACTGGCCAGCGCTCTTGGAGAAACGCAAAGAAAGCTTCCTCGTCTGGCACAATCTCATCCAGCGGCCAGTCATGAAAATCACCATATTCTTGAAGCACCTGCACAAGTCGATCAGCTAACACGCGGGGAATATGGGTTTTGTTGTAGTGCAGGCGGAGTAATGCTCTTAGGAGCTCCACTTCGTTTGTAATCAGTTCTGCCGCTATGCCGAACACATGCCGTAAGATGAAATCTTTGGTGGAATTGTCCCCCATTCGGTCCGGAGGTGATTTCATCTGTGCGGCAAAGAGAGCGTCCAGCAGGCTACGATCCAGCTTTTCGATGACCGGATAACTCAAGTTTGGAAAGAGCTCGCCAAGATTAAAAGCCAGCTTTCTTCCGGCTTGAAGCAGGTCATATGGCAACGATTCCAACTCTGTGTTCTGAAGACGGAGGATGACCACCAGATCGGTATGCTCACCACGATCCCAAATCGAGCGATACTTCGATTCATAGGCGTAACGGAATTCGACCGGGTCATTAAATTCGATGAGTTCAAAACCGCGATTACGCAGTTCAGATGCGAGTTTCTCTTCAGTCAGCAAGCTGTCTGGATCGGCAACCAGAGTCAATCGGGCCACCTTGGGGGTGAATTCCCTTAGAA
>CAZIYW010000060.1:0-7110 GCA_964543525.1 uncultured Fibrobacterota bacterium
AAACAAGTGCTCTGGTTATTAAAAATAAAGCAGAAAGATTTTTTCTCAGGTAATTAATTCGAAAAAATGACGGATGAAAAGCGCGGAAAGCAAGTTTTGATGTATTTTAATGTATAATATACGAAAGAAATTTAATACCCAACATAAGCTCTCAGCGTATTAATATAAAGCTGTATAAGATATAACCGTAAAATACCAAGGGCAGGAGTGTTAAAGCATTCCGGATGTGTCATAGAAAGAATTAAAGTATAGAGTAATTCTGATATAAACCAAAGAATTAACCGGAGAACAAACGATATGCCACCGAATTATCCACAGATGGTAGCTGAAACGGTTTCTGAATTGCCGATAAACAAACAAGTGGAAGTATACCATTTTGCAAAGTTTATAAAAAGTGAGACCAAAATAAAAAATACAGGAAAGTCATCAAAGAGAGCTTCTGTTTTTGATTTGTTCGGCACTGCAACAAGTAGAGTAATTGACGGAGCAGCCAATCATGACAAGTACCTCTATGAATAAAATCGTCTTTATTGATACCGGTGCATGGTTTGCCGGGATTGCAAAAAAATAACCAGTATCATGATCGAGCTATGAGACACCGCAACCGGCTATTAAAAGAAAAATCCCGACTTGTCACTACTAATCTGATTATCCATGAAAGCACAATGTTGCTTTAGCGTAAGGTATCAAAAAAAGAATCGATCAAATTTCTGAAAACTATGCCTAAGGACCCGCTTATCGAGATTGTTCATGCCGATGAAGAAATTGAACAGGAAGGTTTCTTGCTTTACCAGAAGTATAAAGACCAGGATTACTCAATCGCGGATTGTGTTTCATTCGTAGTCATGCAGCTATACAATATTTCCCGTTGTTTCACCTTCGATCGCCACTTTTCCACGATGGGTTTTGATATCGAACCAATTTAAAGATTAATTTCTTAACAAAAAGTAGTAACTACCGAAAACTAATCATATTTAAAAAGCTTTTATAAAAGGAACTTTCAATCGTACATTTCCTGTGCGTACAACTAATAGAAACATACCGTTGGCATACCCTTCAGTATTAATAATGAATCCATTTTCCACTGACTTTGCATCTGTTACATAGGACTTGCATTTCACGCCGGTTACCGTGAATATTGTAATAGTCAAGCGATTTCTGCGAATACCCTTTGCCCTGTAATTAATCATGATTTTATTGCTTGCAGGCAGTAAATTGACAAATAATTTTTTTTCATAAACGGTTTTGTTGTCATTCACTTCAATTCCCACACTCGAATCCAGGCACCCAATCCGCTCCGTCGAGATCACAATATTATCGAAATAACGTCTCTGGTCTCTTATTGAGCCGTCATTCCAGTAATTCTCAAAAAAGACTGCGTTAATTGCATATTCCGTATAGGTACCGGTAAAATTGAGATTCTCTCTGCGTGCTTCAAGACTGTCGTTTATCCAGAACTCCTGCAGACCGTTGGATTGGCCGGGGTCGTTAAGCCTGACATGGTGTTCGACACAGAACCAGGTGTTATCATGGTCGGCATTGAACAGTGGTGTAGTGCCGCTCTTGTTACCGAGCCATTGGAGATGATCAAAATCGTTATACTTGGTACATTCTACATTACCGCTGTCGTCGATACAGGATGCCGGATCGATGAGCAGATGATCCGTGCCGTCACTCCACAGGTGCGCAATCATTGCCTGCCGCCAGTCCTCCGATGAGGTAAACACCGTTGCACGGGAGAGTTTCGCGGGATTCCCCTCCCAGCCATCCTCCATTTTCAGATACATCCGGTAGTATATGTCCCGGAAGTCCTTATCGGGGCTGATTTGCTGCTTGTTCATATAGCTGTTGGGATTTCTGCCGAAGGCCAGCTTTATACTGCCTGCACCGACCTCACCCTGCTACCATACCACCTCCATGCCCCGTGTTCCCTGCACACCCACATTGTCAACAACCCTGAAATCGCCGTCATTGTCGTCATACTCGAAATAGCGACCCGATGTTACCAGTGGATCGGATGACTCGAAATCATCGCAGAACAGCCATTCAGGGTGGATAGTTTTCCAGTTGAGGCATTCAGCGGCGGGATAAACGATAAAACTCAGACAGAGGGCAACGGCAATACTATGATGGTAGAAAGGATACATATCCGAAACCTTCGAACAGTTCTATACAATACAAATAAATATAGTCAAAACTGCACAATAATCACTCATTTAAAATAGAAAATCTGAAATAACCTTTCCCTTTTTCACCACGGTCTTTACCAGATTCGCACCAAAAAAGTAGGGGATCTGTGAAGCATTCTCAACATCGAGAATAATACAGTCAGCCTGTTTTCCCGGCTCGAGGGAGCCGACTTTATTTCCTCTGTCAATAGACCATGCTGCATTAATGGTAGCAGCAGTAATTGCTTCAGCGGCACTCATGTTCATTTTCAGGCAGGCAAGTGCAATCATCATCTGCATGGACCATGAGGGGCATGAGCCGGGATTGAAATCGGTGGCCAGTGCGACAGGTACACCGGCATCATGAAATGCTTTAACATCAGGGTAATCACCGGTGTTGAGATAGAAGGGAACACCGGGCAGCAGCACTGCAACGGTACCATGCTCCTTCATCAGTTGCAACTGTTCGGCGGAAACATGATCGAGATGATCCGCGGAAACCGCTCCCAGCGAAGCTGCCATACCGGCAGAACCGAGATCATTGAACTGACCCGCATGGATTTTTATTTTATAGCCGGCCTCTTTGGCAGTTTTCAGTATTCGTTCTGACTCCTCAAGAGTAAAGGCGCCGTCTTCACAGAATACATCCCAGAACTCCGCCTTGTCTGCAAACCGTTCAAGCGCTTTGCCGGTAAGCCAGTTGATATACTTTTCTCTTTCGATATTCTTTGGAATGGTATGAGCGCCGAGAAACGTTGCAACGACATCAAGCGGACCGTCTTTCACGAGCCTGGCTATGACCGAAAGCATTTTATCCTCGGTATCGTGATCAAGACCATAGCCGGTCTTTATCTCAACTGTGGTGGTACCGTGCTCCATTATCCGCTGCAGATTTTTTTCCGATACCGCACAAAGCTCCTCAGTCGCGGCTTCACGCGTCGCTTTCACTGTTGAATGGATACCGCCTCCCTGTTTCAGGATATCCAGGTAGGTCGCGCCGGACAGGCGCATCTCCATTTCACGTTCACGGGTACCGGCAAAAACCAGATGGGTATGCGGGTCCACAAAACCGGGCATAACCAGTCTGCGGCCTGCATCTATGACAGTATCAGCCTGATACTTTTTTGCAACAGCATCGGCGGAGCCGGTTTCCACAACAACGCCGTCACTGACAGCCATGGCGCCGAAAGGAATCGCACCATTATCACGCATCTCTCTGCCGATACGGGCACGGTCAGGTCCTGCCATCGTTAAAAGCCATGATGCATTGGTCAATATGGTCTCTACCTGTTTCATGAATTAAGTTTTTCCTTCGCTATAGATACTATACGCATGCGGTCTTTACTGATATTTTCCAGCAGCTCA
Organism: uncultured Fibrobacterota bacterium; assembly: GCA_964543525.1. Lineage (GTDB taxonomy): Bacteria > Fibrobacterota > Chitinivibrionia > Chitinivibrionales > JANQEN01 > CBDVBE01. The sequence goes on from CAZIYW010000060.1 coordinate 3,534, forward strand.
TCCGATTCTTTTTTTACCGCGGCAACGTACTCTGAATCCTTTACACAGGGTAAATTTATCATAACATTCATCCACGCACCTTCAGCGGCGGCTTCAGCCTGCGTGGCACTCACCACCGCGTCGGAAAGGGCATTGGTATTACCTTTCTGTACCACCGCCTCGGCGAATTTTATTAAAGATGCCGCAAGATTCAGGGTGGTAAAGGGTACATCGGTCATCTCCTTTGACGCACGCTGTATTGCCGCGCGCCGGATTTCCTTCTCTTCATCAGTCTTCTTCGGCATACGCAAGGCCTGGATATACGCATTGAAGGCATCAGTGTCTCTGTCGATTATCTCAATATACCTGCTCTGAATATTCTGCGCCTCGCTTACCAGTTTTTTCATCTCGTCGTTATACCGCTCATATCCCTCTTTACCTAAAGTAAGCTGTGCAACCATCGATGATAACGCAGCGGACAGCGCCCCGCTTAATGCGGAAACACTTCCGCCCCCGGGAGCCGGAGAATCGGAAGCAAGCTCGTGTATAAACCGCTCGACCGATAAGGTTACCAGCCTTTTGTTTTTTTTCTGTATTGCATACTCAATGATTTTCTCATCAGGTTTAAACACGGCTGTGTCATTCAAACCAAGGTGTTGTATTGCAGTCTGTACAATTATCTCTTCGGGCACATCGGTGCTTTTCCCTTGTTTTTCCAGATAATGTTTTCCTGCATCGATAATAGCCTGTTTCGGTGTCACACCGACAAGCTCGCTTCCGGTCACCCAGATTCCGAAGCGGTCAGCCTCTTCACACACCGCATCATAGGCGGTATGCAATCCGGTGACCTTACAATTATGGAGATTCATGGTAACCTGTGCATAGCCGTACTCTTCAATATACCAGCCGCCGGCTTGACAGTACTGCAGCTTACCCGGCACCCGCATCGCCTTCCCATCTTTATTCCTTATTATGTCACCATTCTTGTCACGGAGGACAACACCCGATTCGCGTATATTGCCGGCAATTTCCCTGGCATAACTCACCTCTTTCGTATTGAGATTGACATTGTAGGCAAGCATGAAACCACGAACACCGATGGCGGTGGCGCCTGCAGAGGGATTGAATACGGCGGGTCCTTCATCAGGTTTAAAGTCGGGATTCTTCAATTTTTCGGGCAGGGCCTCATATTCACCCTCGCGTATATCCGGAAGTCGTTCCCGATCCGCTCGCGTTGCCGCATCACCATACAGGTATACGGGAATACCAAGTTCATTACCGACACGTTTGGCCAGTTTTTTCGCCCAGGTAATACACTCCTCTTTTGTAATACCGCTCACCGGGATAAGCGGACAGACATCGGTCGCGCCCATTCTGGGATGCGCCCCTTTATGCACCGACATGTCTATAACTTCCGACGCTTTTTTTATCGCCTTGAACGCAGCTTCAATCACATCGTCAGGTTCGCCCACAAAGGTTACAACCGTCCTGTTGGTATCCTTTCCCGGATCCACATCCAGCAGGCATATTCCCTCTGAAGCGGTAATCTCTCCGGTTATCTGCTGTATTACCTCCGTATTGTTGCCTTCACTGAAATTCGGAACACATTCGACTATTTGATTCATACTATTACCTCTTTACTTCTCACTCGTAATCGTATCCGTAATCTTAATCACATCTTTTTCATCATCCCCCTCTGTCCCGAAAAGATCGGGACATCTCCCCCGATTACAGGGGAGAAAATACTTCCTTCCATTACAATTATGGGAAGGACTGAGGATGGGGGTTATTCTTAATCCTACTCCAACCCCGGAATCTTCACCGCCTTCTTTTTCGCAAAGGCAATTGCCTCCTCATACCCTGCGTCAACATGCCGGAAGATACCGGTCATGGGATCGGCGGTCAGTACCCGTTCGAGCCGCTCCGCCTTTCTATCGGTACCGGTGGCAACAATTACCTGTCCTGCGTGGGTAGAATTACCGATACCGACACCGCCGCCGTTATGAATAGATATCCAGTCGGCCCCACACACTGCATTTGATAACGCATTCAGCAGCGGCCAGTCCGCGATGGCATCACTCCCGTCTCGCATACCTTCGGTTTCCCGGTTGGGAGAGGCAACGGAGCCGCAATCAAGATGATCCCTGCCGATAACCATCGGTGCTTTCACCACTCCTTTTTTAACCATATCATTCATTCGCAGGGCGAATTCGGAGCGCTCGCCCAGCCCGAGCCAGCATACCCTGTTCGGCAGACCAATCTGCGGTACCTGTTGCCGGGCGATTCTAATCCAGCGGCTCAGGATTTCGTCATCGGGAAACAATTCAAGAACCAGATCATCAAGCACGTTAATATCCCCGTTATCGCCGGACAGTGCCGCCCACCGGAAAGGCCCGCGTCCTTCACAGAAGAGCGGTCTGATATAGGCGGGGACAAATCCAGGATAAAGAAAAGTACCCTGCGCATCCCGCACGGTGAGGCCGCCTTTTTCCGCCTGGCCGCGAAGGTTATTCCCGTAATCAAACGCAACGGCACCCTGCTGCTGCATGTCAAGAATGGCCCTGGTATGGGTGACGATTGCATCGAGCGAACGCTTTTTATACTCCTCCGGATCCTCTTCGCGCAGCTTCTTTACTTCAGACAATTCTCCCACCGGTACATAATCAAGCAGATCGTGCGACGAGGTTTGATCAGTTATAACATCGGGAATAATTCCCCGTCGTACCAGTTCAGGATGTACTTCTGCAGTATTACCGACCAGACCGATGGAGAGCGGAGTACCGGAGTGCTTCGCCTCTTCCATCCATTTTACCGCTTCGTCAATACTGTCTGTCATGCGGTTGCAGTATCCTTCGTTTACTTTCCGTGTTATCCGCTCCGGATCTACCTCGACATCAATGATTACCCCTTCATTCATGGTAACCGCCAGCGGCTGCGCACCGCTCATACCGCCCATACCGCCGGTCAAGACGAACCGCCCTTTCAGGGAGCCGCCGAAATGTTTGTCCGCAAGCGCCGCAAGTGTCTGGTAGGTTCCCTGCAGAATTCCCTGGGTACCGATATATATCCAGCTCCCGGCAGTCATCTGCCCGTACATGATAAGCCCCAGCTCATCATAGTTGGTGAAATTCTCCGGCGTAGACCAGGCCGGAACGATATTACTGTTTGCAATCAGCACCCGCGGGCTGTCTTCGTATGTCCTGAGAACTCCCACCGGTTTACCCGACTGCACCAGCAGGGTTTCATCAGGCTCGAGTGCCTGCAGTGCATTAACAATCGCGTTAAAGGCCCGCCAGTTGCGGGCAGCTCTGCCGGAGCCGCCGTATACTATTAACTGTTCAGGAATCAGCGCGACTTCGGGATCCAGATTATTCTCCAGCATGCGCAGCGCCGCTTCAGCCTCCCAGGTCTTTGCCCGCAGGGTGGTTCCGCGCATCGCCCGTACCGGTTTATCCGGCTTTTCTTCCATGTACATCGGTCTCATAATAACTACCCTCTTCTTCAATGTATGGTTCAACGTTACGTATTTGTAGAGGCGTTACGCGTAACGCCTCTACAAATACGTAACGCCTCTACAAATACGTAACGCCTCTACAAA
>CAZIYW010000060.1:7210-31713 GCA_964543525.1 uncultured Fibrobacterota bacterium
CTCTACAAATACGTAACGCCTCTACAAATACGTAACGCCTCTACAAATACGTAACACCTCTACAAATATGCAACAACTGTATGGTTCACAATTGCCCTATAACCCGCTCAACCGCATCGACAATTTCCCCGGAAACCAGCAATTCCCTGACCTTCTCGATATCCGTATACATAACCCGGTCATCCTCAACCGGTAAAATATGCTTCCGAATAACCGTATGCGCTTCTTTCGTCCCCTTGCCCGGTTGTAAATCATGGAAATTGATACCCTGCGCCGCCGAAAGCATCTCAATAGCAAGAACGCTTTCAATGTTTCGCAGAATCTCCCGGGCATGGAGTGCCGAGATACTGCCCATACTGACATGGTCTTCCTGGCCTGCGGAGGTGGGAATCGAATCGACACTGGCGGGATGGGCGAGTACTTTATTTTCGGAAACCAGCGCTGCTGCGGTATATTGTGATATCATAAAACCGGAATGCAGTCCGCTCTTCCGTGACAGAAACGGTGGCAGTCCTGACACATTAGGATTTACCAACCTGTCAATAGTCCTCTCCGAAATGTTGCCGATCTCCGACAGGGCAATTCCCAGATAATCCATGATAAACGCAAGTGGCTCACCGTGGAAATTACCGCCGGAAATAACCTCTTCCTGATCGGCAAATATGAGCGGGTTGTCGGTGGCCGAATTTATCTCTATCTGGAGCACTCGTTTTGCCTGTTCGACAGTATCCATAATCGGACCATACACCTGTGGAATACACCGGAGCGTATAGGCATCCTGCACTTTCTCACAGTTTACATGGGATGCGATAATGGCACTATCGGCAACGATACGCCTCATGTTATCCGCACATTGCATCTGTCCCGGATGTGGGCGTACTGCATGTACCTTTTCATCAAATGCTTTGGAAGTGCCTTTCAGCGCTTCAAGACTCATAGCCCCCGCTATCTGTGCGTTTTTCATAAGCAGTTCGGCTTCCGCAACAACCAGGCAGCCGATAGAGGCCATAACCTGAGTGCCGTTTATAAGGGCAAGCCCCTCTTTAGCCTTCAGAGTAATCGGCGTAATTTTCTTTTCATGTAAAACTTCCTTTGATGGTACACGCTTTCCTCCAACCAGACATTCGCCTTCACCGATAAGCACCAGTGCAAGATGTGCCAGTGGCGACAGATCACCGCTGGCGCCGACTGAACCCTGGGAGGGTATATAGGGATACACTTTCTCGTTTAGCAATGATAACAGTAATTCAATAACTTCAGGGCGTACACCTGAATACCCTTTTGCGAGGGCATTCGCCCGGAGTAGTATAATTCCTCTGACAACATCCTCAGTAAAGGGCTCGCCCACACTCGTGGCATGGCTGCGTACCAGATTTAACTGCAGTTTCTCCGTATCCTCGGGAGATATCCGGCAGTTTGAAAGCTCTCCGACTCCCGTGTTAATGCCGTATACGATTCTGCCTTCCTGAATAATGCGGTCAACATAGGCACGGGATTTTTTAATAACGGGCAATGCCTTTTTATCAAGCACGGCTCCGGAGTCTTCGCGCGATACACGCACCACATCACGTACCGCAAGTGAATTGCCATCAATGGTTATCATAGACACCTGTCACTCATATAAAGGGTATATAGTAAACTTTGTAACGGTACAATCCGGCGTACCGAAAACAATTTTTTAAGCATCACTAAAACATATATTAAAAATAGTATAATTACTCTACGCCATACTGAAAATAGAAGCGCCACTCGCATTGAATCCACAATAAAAGCATTTTTTTGTTCTCACAGTGAGAACAGCTCTATTAATAAAACCTGGTGATTTCGTAATTATTTTCTGTTTTTTTTGAAAATTATTCAATTTTTTAAGCAATTTCTTACATTTACTGTTTTTTTCCCGGAAATCTTATTGTATTTTTTTAGAGGGTTTTAGTGGTTTTTTAACGAATGAAAAGGTACCGGCAACAAATATAAATTTAATATATTTAGAATAGCAAAATTAACAGCCCCCTTCTAATCCTTTACTGAAAGTAGAGGAGTCGCGCGTAAGCGTGACAGTTGGGGGTTAAATAATAGGGATCAGTTTTGATTATGTAATTTAAATTATAAAACGACTCTTCACACTTTAAGGAGTTTAAGGAAATGGGAATCCGAGTTACCGAATTGACCTTTCTTGAGCATTTTGCGGACCGGTACAATATCCCGGTACCGCGCTATCTTGTCGGCACTGCCGAACCGGCAGTGATTAAACAAACCCTGGAAAAATGGGGCGGTCAGGCAATAGTAAAACCGGACGTGCTAAGCGGGAAAAGGGGTAAGGCAGGTGCTATTGTCCGGGTTAAAAACCCGAATGAGGCAATAAAAGAAATAAAGCGGATATCGACTCTCGAGATTAACGGGAACCTTACACGCATTGCCTACCTTGTGGAATCTATCCCTTCACAGCTGGAGTTGTTTACCGCTTTTACCTATAACACGCAGTATGTCGGCCCTTCATTTACAGTATCGCTCGCGGGGGGTGTTGACATTGAGGAAGTTGCCGATGACAAAAAGGTCACCATTCCCATAGATATCTTCAAAGGGCTTGACGCTTATCAGGCGAGTGATGTTCTTACCAGACTGAAATACCCACAGAATCTAATCAGCATCATGTCGAGGACCCTTACCAACTTCTGGGATCTTTTCATTTCAACCGGTATGGAAAGTGCTGAGATAAATCCCTGGCGCATCACCCCGGACGGCAAACCGTTTGCCTGTGATTTTAAAGCAACCATTGATGAGGCAAATTACAAGTCGAAAGTTCCGGGCTTTGTTTTTCCCGAATACCCGTCAAACCGCTCCGACTTTAAAGAAGAAATGGACAAATGGGATGCATCAAGCCACCAGGGGCAGGCACACGTGTCTGATCTGGGCGGCAGCAGAATACTGCCTATCCTGTTCGGTGGCGGCGCCTCCACCATTATCATTGAAACCCTCGACGCCTGCGGAGGGGATCCGATATTTCTATCCGATTTTGGCGGCAACCCGCCCTATGAACGCATGTACGGTACCGCCCAAATCTGTCTGAAACACCATCTTGCAAAGGCAAAACTGCTGCTTATACTGGGAGGGAAGGCAAACAATACCTTTATTGACGTTACCTTTCAGGCGATTGCCGACGCTCTCCTCCACTATGTCGAGAAGCACGGACCGGTTAATATTCCGGTTGTTATCGGTCGCGGCGGTCCGCGGCTGGTACGGGGACTCCTTGCCATGAAACAGGCTCTTGAATACCTGAAGATGCCCTATGTCATTTTCGGGCCGGATACCCCGGTTACCATGGTTGCCGAGTATGCCGCAAAACTTGCAAAAGCATCTGAAAAGGTAAAGGAGGGGAACAATGCGAGCAAATAGTCTGAACGATCTGTTGAAAAAAGGTGACCGTGTCGCTGTTTCCAATATCACCGGTCGTGAAGCGTCAAAAGTTTCAGTCATCAGTCAAATGTACTGCGGAAATGTGGTCGGCGGCTGGGCTCTCGGCAAAGGCGGCCAGAAAATCGAATGTCCGTCGGGTGATATACCGGTTTTTGCCACCTTTGATGAATTAATCCGCATGACGCCGAAAGAGAAGCACCCGAATAAAATCTGTGTGTACTCACCACCCGAAGCGGTCTATGGTGAAGTTAAAGAGGTAGTGACCCACGGCGGACATTGTGTGGAAACCATCTATATCATTACCGAGCACGTAGCCGTTGAGGTTACCGCAAAAATTTACAAGCTCTGCAAAGAGGCGAATATTGATGTTGTAGGATGCAATACCCTCGGCATCATAAATGTCCATGACGGTGTCCGTATCGGCGCTGTGGGTGGTGATTCCCCGGAAGATACTTTTCAACCGGGCTCGGTAACGGTTATTTCAAATTCCGGTAATATGGTCAATACCATTTCCAGTTACCTGTTATCTGCCGGTATGCGAACTTCGTTCGGAATATCGACCGGTAAAGACAGACTTATTCTGTTTCCCTTAAAAAAGCTGCTAAGCCTCGCAGAAAAGGATAAAAATACCAAGCTTATTGTCCTGTATGTTGAACCGGGAGGTACCTATGAGCATGATGCACTTGAGTTAATAAACAAACGGGGTTATTCGAAACCGATTGTTGTGTATGTCGGTGGCGAGATTGCCGAAAAGCACAGCATTTCACTCGGCCATGCAGGCGCGGTAGTTGAAGGCTCGAAGAATACGGCTCACGCAAAAAAGGAAGCTTTTGATAACTACTTCGGTATCGAACCCTACAAGCCACACAAACGGTATCATAAAAGCGATGAACTTCATAAGAAATTATCACGCGGTATCCGTGTTCAGACGCTGCACCATATACCCAAAGCAGTATCTCTTATCGTTGATAATCTCGGTATTAAAAGAGACAAAGCCAGCACCAAACCGCTGCGTCTCAATCCCTGGTTTATTAATCTCGGTGAATGGGGAAAAAATCTTCCCACCGAGCTCTCTCTGAGTCGGGGTGTTATACCTGATCCGTACAAAGAGCAGGTAAAAATACAGCAGGAGGCGCTTCTTGAAGGCATGATACGGCAGCCAATGAGAAATGCTTCTCATGCAAGTTCAAACGATGGTAGCACTCCCCGGATATATGGGTATTCATTGATAGATATCATGAAAAACCTTTCCTTTACCGGCGCTATGATTCTGTACTGGACCGGGGAGTTGCCGAAAGACGCATTTGAAGAAAAGCTTGCGGAAATGACCTTAATAGCTTCCCTGACCAACGGTCCCGGAACCATTTCAGCCCAGGGAGCTAAGCTGTCGGCATCAGCGGGCAATAATCCCAACACGGCCATGATCGGTACCCTGGCATCCATCGGTCTGGTACACGGCGGTAATGGCGCCAAGGCAGTAAAATTTCTTATCGAATGTTTTGACAAATACGAAATTGCCGACCCGTACAACACAGACATTGACGTTCAGAAAATTGCCATGAAAGTAGCGGACGATTTTAAAAAGCGGAAAACTATAGCAAAAAACGCCGGTGTGGAGTATGAGCGGATTCCCTGCCTTGGTCATCCGGTTTTCAGGAACGATCCGGTTAATTATGACCCCCGCGAGCGTGCCATTTCAGAATTCATCGCGAAATCAGGCAGGAAAAATGTGTTTCTGGATTTTTACCTTCATCTTGCACAGGCGCTCAGAGATAACGGCTCAACAAGAAATGTCATGGCGGTCAATCTCGATGCTGCACTGGCATGTGTTTGGCTCGGTATCTGCTGGCAACGCGTTAAAGAAAAGCAGATGACCCTGAAACGCGCTGTGGATATCCCCTTTATTGCCTTTGCACTGGGAAGAGTTGCCGGTGGTGCCGGTGAATTCCTCGATCATCAGGACTTCGGAACCGATATGGATATGCGCGTTCCTGCCAAGGAATGTAAAGCACTGACCAGTCCGAGGACATTACCGGTGAGGAAGAAATAGCGGTTAGATATTTGATATGGGAAATTTAATATTTTTTTAATATTTTGTAATTAGTTTCTGTTAACACTCGACAAGAGCGCCCCAAAAATTCCCCGGAGGGAGGCAAAGCGACAGCTTATGCTCTGGCTTAGGGAGCACTCTTGAGTACTGTTGCACCTGCGTTTTTTTTAATCCGTAACAGGTGTGCCTTGTGTATGAGAATATCAGCACGTTGTTGTGTTATCTCAGTGGATAAAACGGTTAAAGAAGTGTCAATAACTCAGATCGTTTTGCAGCTTCTTTAAAAACTTCTTTCCATGCTCCTGGATAATCAGCTTCTCGAGGTCAGTGATAATAGTATTGATCTTTGTATCATCGTAATTGTCTTTCAACAATTTTTCATAGGCCTTAACTCCCCTGTAGGCACCAATAAAATCCCTCTTGGCAATCAAATCATCAATTAACGCGCCAATCTGCTCATGCATATCTTCTGCAGGTCTTTTTTTCACCGGAGGCTTCGATTGAGTACTATCTACCGGCAACTCTTTCTTTTCAGCGACTTGAGAAGTATCCCCTTCCGCACCCGTTTTTGTTTTTGACTTTTCCATTAAGGTTCCTTCATCCAGTGCTTCCTGCAGTCCTTTTCGCAGCATGGCAAGCTCTTCCAGTTTTTCTTTTTCCGCAATAAGAATACCATATGCATCAAGTAAGGTAAGTGCTTTTTTATGGTTGTTTTTTCGTATACCAGAGAAAACGAGTCTCCAGAGATAGTCCTTTTTAACGATCTGTAATGAATCGGTAACCCTTTTATAAACTTTAAACCCTATCTCATCATAGAGTAACTGTTTATTTGTTTGGGCCATGGTTTTCACTTCGGGATAGGCATCCAATATTTTCATTGTCGTTTCATCGCAATAATGCTGAATCATGGAATCAAGATTTACGGTGACGGTACCGGTCGTATCATTATAGAGTGTGTCCAGGCTGTGCATATAGGCCGAAATAAATGCCGGTTCGAACAAGGTATTGTCTGTCAAATTATCGATTATTTTTCCCCGGAGAGGTTTCCTCTGTCGATAGAATTTCTGGACAGGTAATAAATTAGTAGCGTAGAATTTGGGAGACCTGCGCCATAATCTGATACCCTGGATTCAGAGCACACAGTATAAAATAATATATAATCCGCATAACCTTTGAATTTATAATACATTGTAATTGTTACAATTAGAAAATCATTGCACTTCACGGCTGCAAACTTTCGCAATTTTCATGAAAATACGCCATATGTTGCCCAGGTCCACTCAATTCTACGCCACCAATAAATTGGAGATATTACTGAAATGTTGCAGTTTTTTCTTCCTGTGATGTGATTCCCTTGGAACTTTTTATCATTTTACCGCTTTCCTGAAAAACAATTTCAGGTGACACTGATATGGGAACATTCCACAGTTCAGGTTGTACCAAACTCCCCTCATCCGTATTATGAAAACGCCAGAACAGGGTCTTGTAATCCTGACTCTCCATACTGAGACAGTTGATATAATTATGCATAATTGCCAGTGTTGTATCCAGATATGGAGACTGCTCATTGTGACCATGCCTCATCCCTTTATAGGTTTTTAATACCGAGAAATTCTGTTTATGCATCGCGTATTGATGGACAGAATAACTGCCATATACTCTCGGCAGCCAGGGTATAAACAGCGGGTGTCCTTTTTTATACGGAGCCATTCGATCCCTGGTGCCATGAAAACTCAATACCGGGATATTGTTATTTTTCATAAAGGAGAGCGTAAACAGTGAACCCCAGCAGTTGATAATGCCCTTTATCGATGAGAGCCCATCCTCGTTTTTTTTCTTTAATACATAATACAATGCATGAGTGCTGTCAAAATGCCGCATTTCATCATCAGGATCCCAGTAGGCATAATGAAGGGCAACCACCGCACCTGCCGATATACCGCCGAGAAATACTTTACCGGTATCAATACCAAAATAATCACACCTGGATTTTAAAAACATGATTGCATCGTAGGTATCTTCAATGGCACGCAAAATTGCGTCAATAAAATAACGTCTCCTCTTTTTCGGAATTCCGGTACGATAGCCGACTGATGCTGAGACATACCCGTAGGAAGCAAGCGCCTGGCATATCTTTACATTTTTCGGGTCTTCCTTTTCCCCTCCGACAAAGCCGCCGCTGTGCAGCATGATAATAAGCGGACGGTTATCCAATGTATCATTCGCAGGCCGATAGCAGTCAAGATACAGGTTAACCGTATCACCGTTTACTGTAACATTCCTCCCATATTGAATATCGGTATGTATATCAATGGATTTAAAAGGCGGCATACGGTATTGCAGTTCTTCATTTGTGCCGGCAATAACCGAAAAACCCAAAACGGAAAGAAAAAAAAGAATCAAAGCGTAGTTTCTCATAATCCTTAACGAGCAATTAATCAAAAATTCACTATAAATATACTAAATGGTACCGCAAAAAATCTGTGACGAGCATCACACATACGGTATTTTGTTTAAAAAAACAGTTTTTATTACTTATCTCGAGGTACCTTCGATGAAAACATGCTTATTTAAAGATCACCATCATCTTTTTTGTAGATATCTGCATTCAACGGCACGGCATGATTTAAAGCAGACCGTTTACGTTCCGGGCAAGAATCAACGGAGAGCGTACCGTTAACAAGACATTTGAGGCTACCTGAAACAGGATTATATTTATACCGTCGCACTGCAATCTCTACTAGTTTGTAGTCACGCAACTGACATGTCTTGACAAAACAGATGTAATTCTTCGGAAACCGGGCATTCGAGGAATAAATCAACGCATCCTTGCCGTTTATGATATTCCTTTTTCCCTCCCAGTTAACCAATCCTGTGGTGGTTTTAAAAAGGTTTAACCGGGTTAATCACAGGCAACTAACTCATTTACCGGCAATTCTTTACATCTATCAATAGACACGGAAACAGTCTTCAAATCTGCATCCGGAGGCAACAGGAATGTCATAAAGGTTATCGGTGATTCAGGCTCGCCGGGTAAACCAAATGTTTTCGAATCGCCAAAGGAAGTTCCATTGATGCTTTGGGCGATATAAATATCCTGCTCAGGAAGTTCGGCAATGATTTTTGGGTGGATGGAGGAAATTAATGTTATTACCGCTAAAAACGGCAGAAATCCTGTTTTCTTGTCTCTCTCCCATAAAAAAAGAGTTGCCATTACGTAACTCCCCACCTCTCCTGTTAATATACTAATAAAAAAGGCAATTGCGTTATTCAATACCGATAGCGATAAATTATCCCTGCACTATGAGGAGAGAAAAGAGAAAATGATTCCAGCAGGTATCTCATATATACATCAATTATGTACGATATTTCATGCAATACCCTCAGAGTCTGGCAGTTGCACAGCCGCGATACAGCAGAAGGCAACACTGTTGTGCACGTTTTTTTTCTTTTACTCGGTAATCCCGATAGTCGTTTTACTGACCATATAGGTTCCGCTCACGGGATCCTTATAGATAAACACCGCCAGATAGGTACCGGCAGCCACTTTTCTTCTATTCTTATTCCGTAAATCCCAGGTAACGGCATTCCTGTTCCGGGGCAGTGATATCTCATCAACGACATTACCCACAGTGTCATAAATACGCAGGAGCCCTTCATGATACGTGCTCACCGGCAGGGAAAACTGCACGGCGCCGTCGCCCGGTACCGGATTCGGAACAGCGGTCACTCCTTTTTCCGACACCTTCTGCTGCGGAGTAAAGACGATATCAATATTGGTAGACAGGCGCACCTTCTGATTATTTACTCCGGGTATATTGCCATGCTTATCCGCGATATATCCCTGTGCAGGATCAAGATTCAGGTACTGGGTAAAGCTGAGATCCTGCCCGTTGGTCATTTTAAAAGTAACCCACCTGCTCTCCTGATCGAGAAACTGGGTGATACCTGCAAGGGCTGAATCGTTTTCAACGAATACCGTGCTGTCAAGGTCCCAGACATTAAACACGGCCCCGGGCACGGGACCTGCATTTAAGAATGATTCACCGTTGCTGTTATAGAACTTCTCGCTCATAATGACCAGCACGATATCTTTTGCAGAGCCCGGAGTGAATCCGGCCTGCCAGATAACCGGTGCGGCGCCGTCCGCACACCGGTGCCGACAAACCGATTTTATACTGTCAAGGTCATCAATGGTCAGCTCTATAACCCAGTCGGTTTCCGGCAAATCGGTCAGAATCGATTTATTACTTTCGTCCAGATACAGCATGTACCTGGTACTGTCGCTGAATGGTGCAAGGGCAAGGCTGTCAATCAGATAGTATATGCTGCTGTTCACTTTCTGGACAAGTATATTACCGGGATCATACCCGGGAGGTATCGTTACCTTTTTGTTAAACTGGAGTTCCAGAGCGTCCAGAAATCCATTACCGGTAAAATCGCGCGTTGTTGCACTCAGTAAATACGGCAGCGGACTGAGAATCTTCAGATAGACTTTATTGGTAATACTTGTGTCACCATTGCTGAACACATGGATATATCCCTGCTGGGTTATTGTCGCGCTCGATGGATAAATATACACCTGCGAGGAAACTGCATTGATACTGAAATCAATAAGACTCGCATCACTCGCCCAAGTAAACAGTGCACCGGGATTTCTATTGCCGAATGTATCATATCCTCTCGCCGTTATAATAAATGCCGGATCCGTCACGGTTAATGTGGGAAGAGTATCCGGTGCAACAACTATGGTATCCAGTATCGCCGGTTTCAGGACGAAGGGAGCCGTGACCGCAGACAGACTGCGAAGACGTGCCGTTAACCTATGTGGACCTTTGCTGTCAGGCGCATAGTAGAGAACAAAATCAACGGTATCGAGGCCATCTATTACCCACTGATTAATACTTAATTCTTTGTTGGTAAACGCCGCGGTATCCTGATCCGTCATACACACGGGTATCCACTGCGGATGGACGGGATTTACCGGATCATCGGTACCGTCAGACAGTACATCCATATAGGCTGCTTTTACAGTATCCGTATATTTTAGTGTGCCGGGTACCAATCCATCTTCATTCATCAACGACACCACACCCCGTACAGTCTTACCTGCTATAAGCAATGAATCGGGCGTTATCATGGTAAAGGAAATACTGATCGGCGGTCCTGCAGTGAACTGGTACTGTATCGTATCGGATTTTCCACTGAAATCCACATATATGTTTCCAGTACCCGGTTTGGATGGTGAAAAAACCCAGTTGGTTGCGGCAGCAGGCGGATTCTGCTCGGTAGCAGCAGGGGCAATGCCCCATCGCGCCGGTACAGGAATCCATGTCTTGAAATCATTTCTTCGTCCGAATACATAGATAGTGGTATCCTCATTGGAGTTCATGGTCAGTGAAAAGATATCCGCTGTATCTGCGCTCTGGAGACGAACAATCCGGATTGAATCGATCTGATACTCCTTGGTAACAACCACTGCCGTGTCTTCAGCCAGGGGCGACTGGCCTGCATGTATAAGGGTCTGTCCGCTTGGCTTGGTTGATTTATGGATATTGCCTTCATCGTCCGGTCCCGGAACAACCGTTACAACTGAGGTATCATCAACCCACCACACTGCCTGCTCAGCCGGTCCTATCCAGTTGCCTAACGAGTCCCTGAGAACACCGTATGCAGTGATATGCGTCTGGTTGCTGAACAGTTTAACAGGACTCCAATGGCAGGGATTATTCAGATCCTGGGTCTGGTTAATGTCATTGGTATTTTCAATAACCACCATTTTCGGTGCGCCCGGTGCAATGTAAAACCTGACTGTTTCTTTGACGGCGCCCGTGATCACAGGCAGGGATGCCGTAATATCCACCGTATGATACGCCTTTACCGGAAAAAAGGAATTGTGGGAATTGCTGTCGACAGCCAGGGTACCGATTGACGAATCTGGCAAACCGGTAAACGCGTCAACAATATCCCAGGTTATCAATTTTGACAAGTTAGGACTATTCTCATATTTTTTAAGCCAGGTAGTATCGCTGAATACCTTCGCATACAGTTCCATCATGTCCCCGGCAGATATAGTATCAGCCGCCGGGGCAGTCGCGTATTTAGTAGCGGCAGTGGGCTGTCCCGCCTTACTGTGGATTGTCATTTTATCCGGGAGCGTATTCACAACGACCTCGGTATACGCGGTGTCCATAACCTCATCGGGATGCTGCCACGCCAGGGCCAACAGATCGACAAAACCGGCTTCAGTGGTATCATTATTGATTGTAGCATTTTGTGAAGGATTCAATACGGCAAACGGCACGGTCTTCGTATAGATAAATTTTTCACCGTCGAAGGACCAGTCAGTAATGGCAATCACCTCACTGTCCCCTTTCTGGTTTGTCTTCACAGCAACCGCAACCGTATCAAGCGTGTCGATTCCGTAATACTCGAGCTGCACAGTATACCTATCATTCTGATCGGTAAGCGTGTCAACCTTCACATTATTAACCAGAACCTTAATCTGTGTCCGGTACCAGCAATTATAACACGCGGAGGTGAAGTCCGGTTCACCTCCTACATCGATAAAAAACTTAAATGTCATGGTGGTATCGATACCTCCCGGCGACTGCAACTGAATACCGACCTCGATATCATTGAGCTCCGGTTTAAGCGCAACCGTTTTGTTCATCTCTGCAGACCAGACTGTATCATTTATTTTGTCAAATGAAACCGCTTTTGCAGTACTCCCGTTTGTCAGATTGGAAATGGACAAACCGGCAGGAGTTACGGGGTCAATTAAACTGCTGATAATCTTTTTTACCACCTTGGCAAGCGTATCGGTATTGGCGGGAGGAACATGGGTTATACTACCACCTGTTTTTTGCGCAATATACTCGAGATGGGTATTGGGTGGATGGTTTTTACTCAGAAAAACACCATGCACCGGAATCTTGTTCTGCACAAGTGTATTAATCTGTTCCTCAGTAGCACCGGCTTCCTGCACACTCGGATACGGCTCGCCGTCCGACACGAACACTATTGCCTGGGTGTTGCTGTGTTTTCCTTTCCGAACATCAAAATACTCAAGCACCTTGCGGATCGGATTACGGTAATTGGTACTGAACCCGTAATCGTCATCCTCATGCTCATCTACCCACAGTTGCAGCACCTGTACCATCTGATTGAGGACATTGATACCGGCAGTTGTATTGACTGCCACGGGGGGCAGCAGTTGACCGCTCTGTAACTCCTGGTGGAATCCTATATAGCCGGCAAGAGAATTTGCCGCGGAATCTATCTGGAAGCCGAACCCAGCCTGCAGTGCTTCGGGTCGTTTTTTATACGGATCACCGGCATTCTCCCCGCATGCTGGATTCATGCTGCTTGACAAATCCATGATATAAACAATTTCTGCAGGATTCGTCAGTTGCAGATCCGTTACACACAGCTTGAATCCATGCTTCGATATATGAGAAATATTCTTCTGCACCATTATAACGGTATCTTTCCATTGGAACGGACGAATATAATCCAACACGTCGGGACAATCGTTGATATCGCTGTTCCAGGTATACTCACAGAGTGAATCTTTGTGAAGAGTGTCGCGAATCTGAGAACTGGCGGGGAAATGAATGTGAATAATTAACAGAAAAACAGTGGCACATACAGCATGTTGCAGACTTCTTACAGCCATACTCGTATCCTTTCCCGAAGTAACAAAATCATCACTATATGAGTAGATTGTGGCGATGCACCCCTATTAGTAATATAATGCAGGAATTAAATTTCGCACAAGGAATCTAAAAATCTTTCTAATATATTGATAATTAAAGAAATACCGCCATCCGCCAATGATAGTGCCTGAGGAAGGTAGGAATCATATCATAGAAAGGCAATGCTATAACGATTTAAACAATTATTAAGATTGCAGCATACCTGCAACTATCAGAAAAAAGGCTGTTTTACCTCGTTGTCCTTTGGACTGGGCTATTCCACCGATAATGCACCCATGAACAGCCATTTACAATTGTTAAAAGGATTTTTGACTTATTGTAAAGCGTATCGATTGCTCATATTCTTCGGGACCGGTTGGGAAGTCTCCCTTAAGGGCGTAGTTTGTTAATTTGAAATTACCGAAATATTTATCGGAGCCATATAGCTGAAAACTATTTGATGAGCTTTTCGCGCAGGTTTTAAATTGATCCTCAACAATTTTCGCTTCAGGTAATGCCGCTTTTTTCTTTTTCCATTTTTTAAGGTTAACCGGATAATAGGTAAGTGTCATGTGATACGCCCGGGGATTCTTCGCCTTTTCGTCAGTACTCAGAAAATAGGTATAATCAACGATCAGGCTGTGTTCTTTATTTTTAAAATCTTTGATTACAATGGTATCCTGCATTAGGGTAATCTGCTTATGGTAAGTAACATTCTCATGGATATACTTTTTCTTTTTCCATTTCGATTTCTTAAGTTTGAATTTCTTATCCAGTGTATAAAGAGGTTTCGCGGCGAATTCGGAAAATGATTTAAGAGTATTCAGATACCTGCTTTCGGGATAATAGGCGGCGAACTTTTCATACTGCTCGGTAATATCCCGCGCGTAGCCCCATTTTATAAGGTAGTAGTGTGATTGCTCCTTCAATTCCTCCGTTATCTTCTCATCCTTACTGTCAATATATTTCATGAGGATACCGATGCATTCCCGTGCCTTGCCGCGGTCATTGAGTGATTTGGCATAGCGTAGTTCCTTACTGATTATTTTTTCATCATTGAGCTTTTTTATTTTCCCGCTGAGTACGACCTGATAGGCGCCGTCTTCAAGATACCCGACATCAATTATCTGAAATCCCGGCATGAGTATACCCTTTGCCTGTGTCTCAATATAATCATGCACAGCCTGAAAATTCTCAACGGTTGTTTTTGATTCAAGCTGCAAACCCGCTTTTTCACATGCCTGTCTCTTTGCATCAGTGATAGCCTCCAGACGATCCTGCTGTGCACCGTCCTTTTTACTGTCACTGATACCTTTGACGGCAATATCGATGATACTCTGTGCAGAGATTGACACACACATAACAAACACGAATGAAACGATCAATACTCTCATGACACGACCTTCCTTTTGCGGTGAATACCCATAATGGCTACAGCTCGACGAATTCTATTGTGTCAAGAAACTGTCTCAATTCCGGAGACATATTGCTTATCTTATTTCCGGACAGGTCAAACCATACCAGCTTCTTGAGCCGGCTTATTTCAGGAGGTAATTCGGTAAGGTAATTGCCGGTAAGCGCGAGCTCGGTCAGCCCTTCCAGCTGCCCGACCATTTGAGGAAGTGCCTTGGTGAGCTTGTTGTATGAGAGATCAAACCTTTTAAGAACCAGCAGGTTTCCTATTTCCGGCGGCAATTCGGAGATTTGATTATAGGCGAGGTCAAGTACTTCAAGCTTTGACAACTGTCCGATATCAGCGGGCAATGACAGCAGTTGATTATTCGAAATGTCCAGCTTCTCCAGTTTATTTAATAACCGTATTTCAGGCGGCAGTGTGGTGAGCTGATTTTCTGAGAGAAGCAGGGTTTTCAGATTCTTCAATTCACCAATCTCGGGCGGTAATCCAATGAGCTGGCTGTTGGAAAGATCCAGTTCTTTCAGATGCATTAACTGCCCTGTTTCGGCAGGCAGACCGGTAAGCAGATTGTGCGAGAGATCAAGCTTTTCCAGCTGTCTCAAATGCCCGATTTCAGCCGGGAGGTTGGTGAGATAATTCCCGCTGAGCTTAAGTTCTTTAAGATTTTCCAGTCTGCCGATTTGCGGCGGTAATTCGGTCAGCTCATTCTCAGACAGATCAAGTCTTTCCAGTTTCTTAAGCTTACCGATTTCAGCAGGAATAACGGTGAGTTTATTATGAGAGAGATTCAGCTTTTCAAGATTCCGCAGCTTTACTACCAGCGGCGGTAATTCATTAAATTGATTGCCCGCCAGATTCAGGGTGATGAGACGTTTTAACCGTCTGATAGTCCTGGGAAACTGCGTTAATTGATTATAGGACAGGTCAAGTAATTCCAGTTTTCGTAATTTACGAATTTCAGTCGATAGATCTTTAAGCAGATTTTGTGAAAGGTCAAGCCGTTCTAGTCTCTTGAGCCTTTTAATTTCCCGTGGTAATTCGGTAATTCTGTTTTTTGCCAGAAGAAGTGTGGTAAGACTTTTTAATTTTTTAATGTCAGAAGGCAGATTTAAGAGTTGATTATTTTCAAGAATCAACTCGGTAATACGTTTCAGACGCCCAATCTCCGGCGGTAAACTGGTAAGTTTGTTATAATTAAGCGGAATCTCCGCCAGATTTTCTAACTCACCGATCTCAGACGGTAATTCCTTCAGCTTATTATGCGAGAGAACAAGCCTCTCGAGTCTTTTAAGTAATGCTATTTCAGGAGGTAGCGTGACGAGTTTATTATGTGAAAGATCAAGCCGTTCTACTTTTTCAAGATTACCAATTTCAGGAGGAAGCTCGGTGAGCTCGATGTTATTCAACATAAGCCCCCGGGACCCATATTTCACACTTTTCTCAATCATTCTTTTTGCTTTAGCCACACTCATGTAATAATCCTGAATAATAATACTGCCTCTGCTGTTAATACTTCCGGGCACCTAATAATATACAATAAACAGGCCTGCATAAACGATGATAGAATATAATTCCAACTTGCACTGATGATTTAATAATATTATAAAATCATACACGCCGCCTCCAATATGGAGCATGTGCCAGAAATATGAAGTACCTGAGCAGCCCATTTTCCTTTCTTTATGCGTAGTTTCGCATCACTTTACAAGTAAATATCAGGTAAACCTTGTGTTGTACACTGATGAATTATTTATTTTACTGGAAGGTTATACATCGGGTCGGATCTATAAAAACACCGATAGACTTTTTTAAGGTCTGCAAAAGGGTATTTGTTTTTTTTAATCAGGGTAATATAATTTGCAGATGATTACACTAAGCGGTTATTCATTCAGGTAACAATACAGGTGAAACACTACTACATTTTTATATAAAAGGATGGAACATTATGGCACGGAAAAAGAACCTCTTTGAAAACATGGTACTACTAAATAAAAAAACAGCCAATGCACTGGAGTACCTTCTTAAAAAGGCGCCTGAGGAAAATGTTATTTCCGGTCTGCGGGCAATGCGTTCCAAGCTTCTTGAAGAAGATAAAAAAAAGAAAAAGCTTCCCCGCACTCTGGCAAAAATTGAAAGTCTTCTTTTGGAATATCCCGGATTTCAGAAGGCACTGTTAAACACATTGAATTCACGAATTAAAAGGGCTAAGGAAAAAGGAATTATTCATAAGTATGCACCAAAAGTACCGGCAAAGAAGGCTGTCGGGGAAAAAGGAAGGAAGACAATTAAACCCGTGGTTAAAGAAAAATCAGTGGAAAGATCATCAGCATTGCTGGCGGAAATTTTAAAGGAACCTGTTGAAAAACAGCCTAAGGAAAAAGTCGACGCGGAAAGTACCGTGGGACCGGCACACATTCCGAAAGAAAAAATAGATACTGCATTTGGAGATCGGACAGAGGAAAAAAGAGAGACTCTTGAAAAAGACTCCGTAAAAGAAAGAGACCTTTCAGCATTGAAAGAATTACTGCACGGCGTGATAGAACCGGAACCGGAGCAGGTTAAGGAAACAAACGATATTATTCCCAGCAACGAATTGGAAGAACGAATTGATATCTTGTCACAGGGTTCTTTAGAGGAAAAAAGCATTAAAACGACCCGTGAAGAATTTGCACAAATGAACAGACGCTCTGTCTTTGAAGAATTGGGAGAGTCTGCCGATACTGCAAAGGTGGATGCCCCGCAAGAAGGCCCCGGGCTGCCGCCGGAAGGCCCGGCATATGCAGTGGAGAATAAACCGCCGCAGGACGAGTTACCCGAAGTAGAAAAGAGCACCATACCCGAAGAATTCGATAAAACTGCTGAAATGTCACTGGCAGAATTGTCGGAAAAGATACTTGATCAACCCAGGGAAGATAACCTTACAGAAAATTATATACCGCATGAGAAACCCGTGCAAACAGGTGATGAAACTGTTTCTGATAAATTTGGTAAGACAGCCGAAATTTCCCTGGAAAATCAACCTGAGATGGTGAGTGAACAGCCGCAAGAGAGTCGCCTGGATATTATAAAAGAGCAGACACTGGAGGAGGAACCCGCAGGAAAAAGCAGTAATGTTCTGCCGGAAACAGTTGAGATAAATGCACCGGAGAAACCGGAAGAAAATGATAAGGCTACTCCTAAAAAAGAAAAATTAAAGGAACAAATATATGAAGAATCAAGAAAGATTTTCAACGAAAAAACCGGTATTCTCTCACGGGATGAATTTCTTACCAAAACAGTAAGAATAGATACCAAAGATATGAAACCTCTTATGGAAGATGACGAATAAATGCAGTGAGATGATTGCAGATTTATATAAAACAGCGGGAGGAGCCTCCGGCATGGTGCACTGCACCATATCTATTTATTTTCAGCCGATGGGCAAATCTTCATTTAAGCGGCGACCTTATCCGGCCGAGCAGCATACCATCTGTACTTTTCATTCTCAAATAACTTCCGCCAGAAATTACTTATATACAATTTCTGTCTCAACGGAGCATCCCAAAAAAAAACAAACTGGCCATATTCCTTAATCTCATTCATTGCCCGGGTAAGAGAGGACTCATTAAGAATTCAGGCGGGATTAACCCAGGAAACAATACCCCGTTAAATACAGGGTAGATAGTTAAACATTATTGGGAATAGCGCTCTGTAAAACTTCTATTTCATCTACTTTCTCAATAAATATGGGGCACCCGTCTACTTCGGCAGGAATCTTTTCAGTAATATGCTCAGTCTCCTCTTTTACCAGAATCTTTATGCAGGTCTTTTTTTCATGGTCTCCAATACCGACTCCAACAACACCGACAATACCCATCCACTCTTTCCGGTATTTGTTAAAAACAGCCTGGATACTCTTATTAAGCATAATAACGCCATCCTTGGTAATTAAGATTAAAAACAGTACCTGTTACCATACCCCGAAAAATAAAAAAGGGTATAGTACATCTACCCCACCAATGCATTGATAAAATTATGATACTGCTGTTAACTTTCGTAACCTGAATCGGTTACCGTAACTGCGGCAAAGAGAAAAAACTCCCGGCATTTCTCTTTTTGCCCCCCTCAAATAATTAAGTATAACCCCTACCATATGGGTATACACTTACATTAATTTATTCAGAAATATAATGAATTTTTCATCTTGAAACATATTTTTTTATTCATTATGCTCCTGATATAATTCCACCTGGGATATATTTGGATACATAGAAAAAGTTATTACTTACTCAATTTCAACTTCACCGATACTGTTTAAATGGGGATTCTCTTTAAGGAAATTATAGAGAGTTGCCCTGCCCACGCCGAGGATACGCGCAGCTTTAGCTTTATTACCACCAGCCTTTTCAAGCGACATTTTCACCCCATCTTCCGAAAGCTTCGGCCGTCTTCCCACTTTACCGGTTTCACCCACATCATCTCCACTTACAACCAATGTGTCGCCGAATTCCTGTATTTCCGGTGGAAGATGTTCGGGAAGAATGGTATCACTTCGGCATTTTATCATGGTAAACTGAATCGCGTTCTGGAGCTGACGGACATTACCCGGCCATGAGTAGGACATTAGTATTGAGATAGTATCATCTGCAAATCCGATACCGCTTCTGCCGAGTTTTTCACTAATCTCCTTGAGAAATGCCTGTGCAAGCATGGGAATATCGTTTCTTCTCTCACGTAAGGGGGGCAGCTCGATAGGTACCACGGCAAGACGGTAATAGAGATCATCTCTGAATTCCTCCTTTTTTACCTGCTCCTTCAGATTCTTATTAGTGGCGCTGATAATACGAACATCTACCTGTTTTGATTTTTCACTGCCCACCGGCTCGAAAATATTTTCCTGGAGTACGCGGAGCAGTTTCACCTGTATCGCGGGCGAAAGTTCAGCAACTTCATCAAGGAATATCGTGCCACCGTCAGCAAGCTCAAAACGCCCCTTTTTATCCCGGATGGCGCCTGTAAAAGCCCCTTTGACATGACCAAACAGCTCACTTTCCAGGGTACCTTCAGGCAAAGCACCGCAGTTAATAGGCACAAATAACTTATCCCGGCGCGGACTTTCATTATGTATTGCATGAGCCACAAGCTCTTTACCGGTACCACTCTCACCGGTAATAACCACGGGAAAATCACACTGTGCCAGTTCACGGATTGTTTCATACAGAAGCTGCATTTTATGATCCTTACCAATGATGCCGCGAAAATTATCCTCC
This sequence comes from uncultured Fibrobacterota bacterium, assembly GCA_964543525.1. Taxonomy (GTDB): domain Bacteria; phylum Fibrobacterota; class Chitinivibrionia; order Chitinivibrionales; family JANQEN01; genus CBDVBE01. The sequence goes on from CAZIYW010000060.1 coordinate 27,038, forward strand.
GCTTTAAGCTGCCGCTGAAGATTTTTTTCTGCAGTACGATCGGCAAATGATGCTACGGCACCTATCGGAGTGTTCTCACTATCCTTCATGGGTATAACGCTTACGTCAAACTCCTTGCGTGAGCCGTCATTGGCAAGAAATACGGTATTGTACTTTTTATTATCAAAATCCTGAAATACCGTGTCATCTTTAAAACTACACTTATCACCGCAGAAGGGTGTACCAAATATCTCATGACAGTCCCGACCGAGTACCTCGGACTCTTTAAACCCGGTAATTTTTTCAGCACCATGACTGAAAAAGAATATTCTTCGTTTAAGATCATGGGCAAGGATGCCTTCAGAAAGGCAGTTAACCAGACTTTCAAGGTTTTCCTTCTGCTGGACCAATGCATCAAGAAATCCACATTTGAATAATGAGATTACCAAATCCCTTATTTCAAGAGCCGTTTTCGTGAATTGCTCATGTATCTCTTCTTCGGTTCCTTTTATCTGTGACGGATCCTTCAGCGCCCAGTGAACCGTAGCAGGTGCCCCGGGAAATACCGGGCAGTTATTTCGGGCATTGTCACATAATGTAATAACCAGATCAAACCGCTGTTTACTTAAATCTGCTATTGTCTTTGAATATTGGTCTGATATATTAACACCCAGTTCCTGCATGACCTTTATCGCCCAGGGATGCACCGATGTTTTTTCTGTACCGGCACTTGCCACCTGAATACCGTCATGGATAAATTGACGGGCAAAGCCTTCAGCCATCTGGCTGCGACAGGAATTATGCGTACACACAAAAAGGATACTTTTATTTTTCATAGTCAGAGTTCTTTTATTCGAAAGAGGTGCATAAAATTTTCTTATTCAAAAATACATTACCGGGCGCTGACCGGTAAAAGTTACGTGGCATCAAGCATCTCATTCATTGCACCGGTACGATACCCCCGGGTATCGAGTGCAACAAAAGTGAATCCTGCCTCGGTGCACAGCGTTTCAAGTGTATCACGCATCTGCCACGCTCTGTCTATTTCTTCAGGGATAAATTCCAGCCGGGCAAGATCTCCATGACAACGGACCCGGAACTGAGTAAAGCCGAGGTCACGAATAGCCTTTTCCGATTTCCCCGCCCGATCCAATTTCTCTCTGGTAATCTTTTCTCCATAAGGAAACCTGGAAGCCAGACAGGCAAATGAGGGCTTTGTCGCAGTGGGTAGATTCAATTGATCTGAATAGTATCGGATATCTTTCTTGGTTAACGCCGCCTCACACAGGGGAGAAACAATATGCAATTCCTTTATAGCCCGCATACCGGGCCGGTAATCACACAAATCATCAGCATTGCTACCGTCAAATACCGCCTCATATTTCATCTCCTGAGCAATATCTGTAATAAGGGTAAAAAGCTCATGTTTGCAGTAATAGCATCGATCCGGCGGATTATCCGAAAAACCGGGGATATCAATTTCCTCCGATTTAATAATACGCTGTTCAATACCCAGCTGTTTCGCAATCTCCTTTGATTCCTCCAGTTCAAATTCCGGATAGGTAGAGGAGGTTGCGGTGACTAAGAGCACCTTATCACTAAGGACATCTTTTGACACCCGCGCAACCAGTGTACTGTCAACACCACCGGAAAAAGCGATAACTGCGGATGAATATTTTCTGATAACTTCTTTTAATTTTTCCAGTTTATCCATATTGTCTTTCTTGTCTCTCAGCAAATTTCACCGTCAAAGCGAACCAATCATCTAAAACAACTATTTCAAAAAACAGAGCATACTGTAAAAAGAAGGAAAAATTGAACTCTCCCACCTGTCCCTTTTCTCTGTTTTTTTATTCGTATAATACAGTTAACGAAATATAATATTCTTCACTGTCTATTTATTGTAAAAATAATATATAGACTCTTCCCTACAAGGAAATCCATTCCCCAACCTTTACACCTAATTGGCAGAAAATCTGTCTTTCTTCCGCTATTTCTTTCCGGGAGGTGCAATACCAAGTCGTTTCGCCGTATGATCTCTTCCCAGATAAAAATTCAGCCATGACGATGTTTTCCACAGTTCCCAGTCACACGGCACAACCAGGTACCTACCGATTCTTTCTTCCTCATTATATTGTTTTAATCTTTGATATGCCTGTACCCAGATACATTTCTTCTCATACGGATAAACTTCACACCATCCTTGATAACTTCCCCCACAGGGTCCATTCCTTTGCTGTTTCGGACATTGCGACATGGGACAGATATAGGCGACATCATACAATGCACAATCACCGCAATTCATACAATCAAACAAAATTACTTTAATCAAATGCTCAATAGAGGCAAATACTTTTTTTAAAATCGGCGATGCATCAATCAATCGGGCAACAAATCGAAGCAGGGGGAATAAAGGACTTTTATGATTAAATAGAATCTTATGCATTACTCTGGCAAATCGATAAACAACCAGTACCTGTCCCTTTTTGGTAGTATTTGTGATCTCTTCACTATTCAATCCAGTATCAGGATTTTCAGCAAAAAAGTAAAACCCCTTTTCCTGCGGGTAATCAAACTCACCGATCAAATCTTTCCAGTTTGACGAAAGTTCCTCCCCTTTTTCAATAATATACTCAACCATCTCATAGGTCATTCCATGACCGCCGATGTGCGCACCCGCACATCCCAAACCTTTTGCAACAGCATAAAGCTTTGCGGCTCTTAATAATCTCGCAGATTTTCCCTTATCCTTCGCTTTTACCTCTTCCTTCAATTGAGCCAGAAGCTTATCCGTCACCACGCATCCGGGTATTTGATTAGTATGCATTATTTTCGCTGCGCCATATGACAATACATATATGTTTGCAAGTAAAGGGATAGTATAATTATTCATTTTTAACCACTGCAACAGTTCATGGATTTTTCTGGCATCAAAACCAATCTGGTTGATTATAAAACTTCCTCCTGCTTCTATTTTTTTCTTCAGCTTATAATATTGCGGGATAAGCTCCGATTCAAGCTGTTTAAACGGAGATACACAGACACCGGCAAATAAATCTGTTGGCGTCAGGGTGACCTTTTTACCTATCACCTGATGTTCTAACCCTTTATTCATTGCCTGGATCAAACGCAATGCGTTTATCGGATCAATATCATATACCGGCTTCGGCCTCCCTTCAAAACCAAGATTTGAAGTGTGATCTCCCGATAGAATCAGAAGATTTCTTACTCCCTCCGCAGTAAAACCGTAGAGCATACTCTCAATTTCATTCCGGTTCTTATCTCTGCAGGCCATGTGGACCAGCGGTTCCATTCCCAATCTTTTTATCTGGGCACTTAACATTTCACTGGAAAATGCCGGATTTCCTCCGGGATTATCGGTAATACTGACTGCGTGAACCATTCCTCCTTCTGCAGCTTTTGCAACATTCTCTATTACTTTTTCCTGTTGCTCTTCAAAGGCCCCTCTTCCGGGAATCTGTTCCCAGGTGACACAAAAAATATCCGGATTGAGTACCGCCTCCTTAAAGGGATTTTTCTTTTCTTTTAACTTATCAATAATCTTGTTAATCAAGACTGCAGATTCAGTTAACCGGGAGGATGTGCTGGAATCATCCATTTTTAAAACCAGATAATCATCCGCGCCTATCTGCATAGCTTCTTCTATGCTTAATACTGTTTGTTTTTCTCCACCGGAATCTCCATCAATTATTATAAGAGGAATATGTTTTGTTTTCCAGCCGTTACGGAGCTTGCGGTATAATTTACATGTGGTACCATTCGGCTCGAGGTAACCCAGGACTATTATATCAGTGGTATCAGCTTGCACTTTTTTTAACGCTTCTTCTTCATTTGATGCAGTGATTACAACAAACCGCTGGTTAAGTTCTTTGCCAACCACTGTAAGAAAACCTGACTTTCTTCCTACCAGTAAAATTTTTTTACCATCCACGATGCTATCTTTCTTCCCTTTCTGTTAATTTATTCGGTATACCAACCGTCTGTGAACACTATTTACTTATTGCACAACCAGTATCTTCTGTTCAACGTCTCACAAGATTAAAAAAGTTACACAATATATAAGATTTATCGAGTAAAACAAAATAGCATACCCATAAGCTGCATCGACTTTTCTATCCCCGAGTTAATAATACCTGATTACACACCACAGGTTGGGTACAGAAGATTATTTTTTGAATCCGGCAGGCAATGATCAAGGGAAAGGGGTTTTACCCGCCCCCGACGAATTTAAGTATTTCCAGGGTATCACCATCCGACAAAACAGTATCCGACCACGTGTCACGTTTGGCAATTTTCTTATTATATTCTATAACTATATGCAGTGAAGAAATCTGTTTTCGTTCGATCAGTTCATGTATCGTTACACCCGCAGGGATCTCTTCCGGTTTTCCATTTATCGTAATCTGCATACAGTATCAATCCTGTTAAATACTATAATCATTCATTGGCGTTTCAGTCTGTTCCCTATCCAGCAAATCCTGAAGGGTTATTTCTGAAAGCGCCTTTATCTGCGCATCATAGAGTTTTCTCCAGGCAGTGCGGGACAGACAACAGGATACCTTTTCACACAGCGCGGGCCGCTCAAGGCATTGCACCGGGCAGACACTACCTTCAAGGGCAATGACGATATCCAGTACAGTGACTCGGGACGGTGATTTTTCCAGAACAAATCCGCC
>CAZIYW010000061.1:0-30979 GCA_964543525.1 uncultured Fibrobacterota bacterium
AACCGGCGATATCTTTGCCACAACCCGGGCATACAAAATTCATTATAACAACCTCCTTTTATTGAGAACCGGCTATTTCGAAAATTTTATTTTTAACCGCAGGGATAAGCGGCGGCAGTATACTGAACCTCGTCAAACCACAGTCAAGCAGCCTGTCGGTATAATTCACATTGCCGGCAAGCTCTCCACAGAGACAGCACTCTTTCCCCTGCGATACCGCCTTTTCAACAATGGTCCGGATACTGTCCAGAACCAATTCGTTACCTTTCTGATAATACTGTGAAACATCCAGACTCTCCCGATCCGCCGCCGTGATATACTGCACCAGATCATTCGAACCGATACTGATAAAATCGGAAGTGGAAAGAATGGAATCCAGCGCCATAACCGAGGCCGGCGTTTCCAGCATTGCTCCCAGCGGTATATTTTCATCGAAGGAAATCTGTTCCCCTTTCAACACCTGTTTTTCCTCCGTAAGGAACCGCTTTACTTCATGCATATCCTCCGGTATGGTTACCATCGGCACCAGTATCTTTATGCGGTATTTGCCACTCAACCGCAAACATATACGCAACTGTTTTCTGAGAAAATCAGGATAGTGCAGCAGGAACCGGACGCCTCTGATACCAAGCTGGGAATTATGTTCTCTGCCCACATTAAGGTAGGGTAGTTTTTTGTCCCCGCCGAAATCCGGCAGCCGCAGGGTAACCTCCCTGTCCTTAACCGGTTTGAGTGAATTGTCAAGCATTGTATAAATGTTTTTCTCACCCGGCATTTTCTGTGACACCATGAATAACGGCTCAATTCTGTACAGACCGATACCGTCACACCCGTTCTGAATCGCAGCTGCTATATCTTCAGTCGAAGAAATATTGGCGTCAACCCGCACCGGTTTGCTGTGTATCGTAAGGTTCCGGTTTTTTGTCCGTTTCCGAACGTTACGGGTACTGACAATATGCGATGTCCGTCTCGCTTTAAACGATCCTTTCTCCTGTTCATCTGGATTTAAAATGACCCTGCCGGTACTGCCGTTGACAATCACTTCCGTACCGTCGGGAAATTCCTCTGGCTGAATGGCAACCCTGGATACCGAAGGTATACCCATGGCTTTTGCAATAAGTGCCGAATGGGCGTCAGGCCCGCCTTCTTCGGTGACTATGGCAAGGGGTTTTCTTTTCGTGAAATGTATCGTATCCGACGGAAGGAGCCTTCTGGTAAAAATAACGGTGTTTGGTGAAATGGTGGCGAGAATGCTCTCTTCGGCACCGGTAAGAACCCGCAGCAGTCTCCTGCCGATATCGTAAATGTCTTGAGCACGATCCTGCAGTACAGTACTGTCCGAATCCCTGAATTTCTTTTCCAGTTGCTTGAATACATTACGGACCACATGCTCGGCGTTTATCATTTTATCCTTTAATTCATGTTCTATCTTCGCCATCAGATCAACATCCTCCAGCAGCATATGGTGCACATTAAAAATATTCGCGTGGCTGGAGCCAATCTCTTTTTCAACGGCACGCTCGATAGTTTTGAGATCTTTCTGAACTTTTACAATTGCCCGCTCGATTCTTCTGTACTCGCTCTCTATTTTATTCCCGGACAGGTCGCTCAATTCCAGTTCCCTGGTCATGATATCACGGTAGTGTAACACGGTCCCTATGCCGAGGCCCGGTACCAGCGGAATGCCCTGAATACAGGTGCGGGAGCTTTGTATCACCAAATGTGCAGGGGATTGCTTCTCCTTTCCAACCGGGATCTCTCCCACCGGTTTCCCGCCGTCAATCCCAATCCGGTTTTTACCCGCCTTTTTTGCTTTATACAGCGCGGCATCCGCCGCGGAAAGCAAGGTTTTTTTTGTGTTGTTTTTCTCCCTGCCAAACATGGCAATACCAATACTTACCGTTGGACTTTTTGCCATGGATCCGGGCACCTCTTTTGCCAACAGTTCCTGAATTCTCCCGGCTATCGAACGAGCCTGGCCGATATCGGTTCTGGGCAGCAGCGTAACAAATTCATCACCGCCGTAGCGATATGACGTATCATATTTCCGCAGATTCTTCCGTATACAGTTACTTACATATTGTATCGCCTCAGTGCCGGACTCATGGCCACGGGTATCGTTAATCTCTTTGAGATTATCAATATCGATGAACAGGATGGAAAACGCACTGTTAAAACGTCGTGCTTTCTCAATCTCCGCTTCCAGATCCGAATCCAGCAGATCCCGTTCATCAGTCTCCGTTGTTTCGTCAATCAGTGCTTTATGAGCAAACTCCTGATACCGGTCTGATTCGAGAATGACCGGCTTTTGCAGGATATTGCGGATGTTCTGCATATAATCCAGCGCGGCAACTGCTGTACTCACATTCCTGCCCAGAAGCTTGACCATGCCGTTTCTGTGTTTGAGTATGTCGTTAAAAATCTTTTTTGCTTCAACCTTGTTTTTAATAACTTTATGAATAAGCAGATATACAGCATTGATATAAATTCCATCTTTGTGGCGGTTCATTATCCGGGAAAGCTTTCTCTTTTCCTCCTCAGTCCCCTCACGCTCTCCGATAAAAACCTCCAGCAGATCATAAGTAAGGCTGTTATTTTTAAAAAATTTGGCCTCTTCTCTCAATATGTTGGTTTTTGCGTCTGTCATTTTAACCTCACGACGTTATATGCACAAACCGGTTGCTCACAGTTTGAAACATTACTGATACAACGAAAGTATTTAATCGGGATAAAAAGATGGTGCTGAAGGAATGTATACGGCTAAAAAGAATAACGATGATTATATTCTCGCCTGTTTCAATCATAATCATTCTTCTCAAAATTGCATACGTATATTTGCACTCTAAATAACTAATTTGTGTTAACCCTTTACAAACAAACGTCATTGTCACATTCGTTCTCAAGGGCAAGGTCAAAGTTTGCAAAACCTACAGTATCTTCACTATATTGTGCATCTTTCCCTTTCCCGCACGCTTTTGGCGGGAATGTATGCCTCTAAATGTCAGAAAAGCTGGATTTGCTCCTGCCCAACAGTGCGGTTGTAATCGCAGCTGCTGCACGGTACAGCCAAGAGCATGCCGGAATGACATTCAAAACAGCCCGTATTTTACACAAACTAATTATACTTACATCAATTCCTTGTTAAAAATAAATATGAATAATGAAAGTTTCTATACAATTTCATGCAAATTACGAGCTAGTTGTAAGAAATATTTCCCCCTTTTTTTATGAAAAAAAATAACAGTAACTTATACAATCATTCTAAGTAAGGCAGTTTTAACACACTGATAAATAGTCACATAGGCATTTCAATTTAGAACAGCATTGTTTCAATTTAAAACACATGTTGATTCATTTTTGAATAAGATTCTGTTTAAAAATGTCCACATCAATTCGAAATAATTGCATCTGCTTTCGTCAAGATAGAAAAAACGTAGTTTCTGTTTAACATTGATGAATTCTCAATCCGTACTTAAGAGCAAACAAACACTATAGTTAACATTTTTTTTCTCTTTCCAACCGGAATAGACGGTGCTTAACAAATCATTTTCAACTGGCATATTTTTTGCAGAATTTTATAGCGAAAAGAAAATTACACGAATAAAAATTTCAAACAAAAAAAAGGAGGTGTCGTATGAAAAGCTTAGTACCCTGGAACCGTGCAAAAAGGAGTGCGGCGCCAATGCGTCTGGACCACTGGTTCGATCGCGTATGGGAAGACCCGTTTGATACCTTTTTCCCGGTATTTAATCGCTCTTTTTCTTCATCCCTGCCGTCTGTTGACGTGTCTGAGAATAAGAAAGAGGTCACGGTAAAGGCCGAAATACCCGGGATGACCGAGAAAGATATCGAGTTAACGTGGAACAATGGCGTCCTTAACATCAGAGGTGAGAAAAAAGAGGAAAAAGAAGACAAGAAAAAGGACAGCTACTACCGTGAATGTCGTTACGGCAGTTTTTCGCGCGACATTCCGCTGGGCAACGCGTTAGAATGGAGCAACGCCAGAGCGAAGTACAAACACGGTGTGCTCACGGTAACCATACCGAAAACGGAACAGGCCCGTAAGGCTGTTGAAATAAAAGTTAACTAACATCAAACTATTCAGTGGAGGTGATTGATATGTTGTGGAACATTGATCCCTGGAGAGAACTGGAGAGGATGCGGAGAGACATTGACAATATCTTCTCCGGTGAAGGACGTGTCGGTGTGAATTATACATTCCCGTTGTTTAACGTGTATGACGGGAAGGAGAATTTCGTTGTTACCGCGGAGTTACCGGGTATGGCAAAGGATGATGTATCAATCTCATTTGTAGAAGGCACATTGACGATATCCGGTACGAAAAAGCCTCTGGATAAGGTAAAAGATATGACGGTTATTCGACAGGAGCGTTCTGAAGGCTCGTTTGAAAAATCAATACGTATTCCTTCAAAAGTAGAGCAGGATAAAATAAGCGCTTCATTCAGTGACGGTATTCTGTCAGTTACTCTGCCCAAAGCTGAGGAAGCAAAACCGAAAACAATTGCAATCGAGGCGAAATAGCAGGAGGAGGTGATTGCTATGGCAACAGAACTTAAGAAACGAGAAAAGAAAGCGGTAAATCATACTGCGGCGGAACAGATAGACCAGGCAGGACCATCATACAGCCCCGACGTGGATATTTATGCATCGGATGATGCAATGCTGCTGGTGGTTGATCTTCCCGGTGTAAAGAAAGGCGATGTAATTATCAATCTGGATGAGAATAATGCTCTGATTATTAAAGGAAAGAACTCTTTCACTGCACCGGAAGGCGCCGTATTATCGCAGTACAATATCGGTGATTATTACCGTGCATTCCAGATATCCAACGATTATGACAAGGAAAATATCTCAGCCACGCTTGAAAACGGTCTCCTGGAAATAAACATACCCAAGCGTGAAGAGGTTAAACCGAAAAAAATCGAGATAAAGGCGTAAAGCATCTATTAACACAGGAGGGATACGAAATACATGTAAACATATTCAGGAGGGCCTCCAGCCGGCCCTCCTAATAAAGGAAGGTGAAAAATTAAAGAACAGAAAGAAGAGAAGGGGGGTAAATAATATGAAAGCTATGAAAATTATAAGGTCACTAATTGCAGTTCTGATATGTTTACCTTTTTCTTCTCAATCTTATTTTACTACCGATCTACTGTATCCGTTTTATAAAACCACATCGGAGAAAACAGCTGTCTCTGTTAATTTTGACCTGATAAACGAATACAATCCCAACAATAATAGTTTTTTTACATCACTGAATCTATACAACTGTCAGGATCCCTGTTTACTTTTTACTAGAAACGCTATAAATATTTTACTTTTCGAAAACACGAAAGGATTGCTTTTTTCCGAACCAGTCCTTTCTACGGTGTTTAACGATAGATACAATTATTCCAACCAGAACACCGGTAAACCCCGTATTATTACACGGTATTATCCTTCCTTGCCTGTCGATCATTCAGCGAGATCTGATTCGAATGAAGCAACAAGGCATTTACCATGTGTCGCTGTTCTGACTCAAAATTATGATAATAGACAGCGGACATTACAGGGAAGGAAAAAAAGTTTTCCCTTAAAAAAAGATATGATTAATGAAGAGTTACAAAAGTGCAAAAAAAATTGTCGCTGTAGTAAGACTGAAAAACTGAATAATAGCTTAAGATATGATTCTGTTCACTATTCCTTATTTCTGGGTTAATACAGGAGATGGAAACATGCATGTCATTAAACGACATTTAACAAAGCGATAACACTTGTGTATTTAAACAGAAAGGCGGATGTTATGCATTTAATCAAAGTTAACCAAGCGAGATTGCATACATTATTCCTTATCCTGCTATTCAGTCTTTTTATCAATGACACCAGCTGCTCCTTTGCCGATTCAAAACGACCGGATAAGGGCAGTATTACATTCGGCGCAAAAGAAAATCCGTCTAAAGGTGCGGCGGACGAAATCGGTTCGTTTAAAACCGTTTTCGCCGATGTCGCGGAAAAAGTAGTGCCCACTGTTGTTTCGGTTATTCCGACAAAAATCGATACTATCGTCTTCTATAAAAACCCGTTTTACCACTTTTTCGGCGATCCCTTTTTTAATGACGACCCTTTCAATTTCTTTTTCGGTAATCCCCGGCGAGGGGAGCGCCGCAGGCAGGAGCCGCCTGTACAGAAACAGGAGCGCAGGCAGCAGGGACTCGGTTCAGGTGTCATTGTTTCGCAGGATGGGTATATTCTGACCAACTTTCATGTGGTGTCCGGCGCCGATGAGATAAATGTAAAATTAAACGACGGAAGGGAGTTTGAAGCCGAGATAATCGGCAGTGACTCCCTCTCAGATGTTGCAGTACTGCAGATTAAAGGAGATGTTGACGATCTGCCTGTTGCCTATCTCGGTGACTCCGATAAACTGCGTCCCGGTGACTGGACAATAGCTATCGGCAACCCTTTCAGCCTGACGTCAACCGTGACTGTGGGTATCGTTTCGGCCCTTGGCCGCAATATCAGCGGCGGTCTCGCATACCAGAACTTTATTCAGACGGATGCCGCAATCAATCCGGGAAATTCGGGCGGCGCACTGGTCAATATCGAAGGTGAGCTTATCGGCATCAACACCATGATCTACACCCGGTCGGGCGGCTATATGGGAATAGGCTTTGCCATACCCGTTAACATGGCGCGCCGCATTATGGAAGACCTGATTTATAAAGGAGAAGTTGTCAGAGGATGGATTGGTGTTACTATTCAGGATGTTGATCCGGCAACCCGCAACGCACTCGATTTGAAGGACAGGAAAGGGGTCCTTGTCGGCGATGTGTTCGAAGATCAACCTGCCGATAAAGCGGGTATCAAACCGGGTGATATCATCCTTTCCATTGACGGAAAAGAGGTGGCAACTGCCAATCAGCTCCGCAATGTTGTTGCATCCATTCAACCCGGGGAAAAAGTACCCGTAGTTATATTCCGAAACGGTCAGGAAAAGAAGCTGAAACTTACCGTTAGAGTCCGTGATGAAGGGAAAATTCAGAAACTCTCGAAAGCGGACGATACCGATATTCCCGAAAAGAAGAAAGAAAAGATGCACAAGAAACTGGGAATCAAAGTAGCGAACGTCACCGCAGAGATGCGTCAAAAATACGGTATCAACAGGAAAACAGTCGGCGTTGTCGTAACCGAGGTCGATCCAAAATACCACGATGCCCGCAGGGCACTGAAAGAGGGAGACGTTATTCAACGAATTAAGGTAAGCGGCAGTAACTTTGTGTCGGTTTCCAACACGAAAGAATTTGAACAGGCAACCAGGCATCTCAAAGAGGGCGACTCGGTAATGTTCCTTATTAAGAGAAACGGCAATAATTTCTTTGTCGCGTTTAAAATTAAGAAATAGATATGGTAAAACTACTGTTGTTCCGAAAGGAGGTGGGTATGATGAAATCGAAAAAAACAATCACAAAAAGCGTTATCATACTTTTCGTACTTGCTCTGCTCACTGCTGTCCCGGCAAATACCGACAACCGTTTTGATTATTCAAAGTACCCGGCGCTCTTTTATCGTTCAATTGATATATACGGTAATGTAAACTACCGCTACCTGACGAAGTACCGCAGCGAACTTGATGCTTTTACCAGTGACCTGAAGAATCTTGACCGGACAAGATATGAAACCTGGGATACAAAGGAGAAGCTGGCTTTCTGGATTAACATCTACAATGCATTAACCATTAAACTGGTGGTTGACAATTATCCCATCGACGGGGCCCTGTTCAAAGCGATACTCTATCCGCGCAACAGCATTAAACAGATTTCCGGTGCTTTTGATAAAAGGACATTTACCGTAATGGGACAGCCTATGACCCTGGATTATATCCGTGATTCCATAATCCGTAAAAAGTTCGCGGATCCGCGTGTTCATGTCGCTCTGGTATCCGGTGCGGAAGGATGCCCCCGTCTGCCGGGTATCCCGTATGAAGGGGAGACACTGGACATGTGGTTTACTTTCCAGACACGGCATATACTTAAAGACCCGATGATGTTCAGAACGGATCGGAACAAAGGTGTGGTATATCTCAGTGAGCTGTTTGACTGGTATGGTCAGGATTTTATCACTGAATACGATACAGTCGCGGAAGGGCTTTCTGAATTTGAAGCGAAAGAAAGAGCCGTAATTAACTATCTGTCAAAACATATACAGAATAACGCTGACAGAGAATACCTACTGTCCGGCAATTACAGGTTAGAATATATCGACTTTGACTGGTCATTGAACGACAAAAAGAAAGTGCCGTTGCCGTCTGAGGTGGAATCGACTGAACTGGCCAGTTAATAACCGGTATCGGCAAATAAAACGGAGGAGGGGCAGCGGAGATTATTCGCTTCCCCTCACCGCGTTCCGTAAAAAATTAGAGGAATGGTGTTTTCTTAGAAGCACCAATTAAAAAAAACTTATACAATTTCCAATGCGGGTATTTATATTGAAAATTGACAAATATTTTTAAAGGAGGTTGTATGCTCGAATTGCTGAAAAAATCATTCTTTGCTTCCGTCGGCATGGCATATCTTACCAAAGAAAAAGCTGAGGAACTGGGGAAAAAGTTCGTTGAAGAAGCCGACCTTAAGGAAGAAGAGGGTAAAAAATTCATTGATGACTTATTAAAAAAATCGGAAGACGCCCGTGCCTCATTCGAAAAAGCGGTCAATGAAAAGGTGGAATTTATATTAACCAAACTTGCCATTCCAACCAGGAAGGAATTTGAAGAACTAAAAGAACAGGTTTCAAGACTGGAAAAATAACACGCAACCCGTTACGACGCTATGGAAGATACCATTCGGAAAAAACGCCGCGGTTCGCTGCATCTGGGACGGTTCGGGGAAATACTCGCCGTTCTTATAAAATTCGGTTTTGACGATATTGTCTCCAATCTCAATATTGACAAATACACATCACTGACCCGGAAATTCATCCCGGCAAAACACATCACTAAAAAGATCTCCCGGTGGGAGCGGGTGCGACTGGTCCTGGAAGAGCTCGGGCCGACCTTTGTGAAATTCGGTCAGTTTATGAGCAGCCGTCCCGATTTACTCCCCGCTCTGCTCATTCAGGAGCTGGAAAAGCTTCAGGATGAGGTGAATCCCTTTCCCACGAAAGAGGCACAGAAGATTCTTGAAGAAGATCTGGGCAAACCGCTTGTGGAAATTACAGCATCATTTTCCGAAGAACCCATAGCCTCTGCCTCAATTGCACAGGTGTATAAAGCCCGGTTAAAAAATGGCGACGAGGTGGCTTTTAAAGTGCAGCGTCCCCGGATAAAACAGACGGTTGCCACGGATATAGACATCCTGTATCAACTGGCGGACCTTGCCGAAAAGAGATTTGAACGGGCGCGATCCCTGCGGGTCACCCGTATCGTTGAGGATTTCGAGCGTATTATTGGGAAAGAGCTGGACTTTACAGTCGAAGCTTCGCATATTGAGCGGTTCAGAAAAGATTTCCAAAACGATACACGATTGTATATCCCCGCGGTATATCGTGAGCTTACGACAAAACGGGTACTGACCACCGAATTTATTCACGGTATTAAGGTGTCGGATATAACCGCTCTGAAAAACGCTGATATTGACATAAAAGAAATAGCCGCTCGCGGCGCCGGACTGATGCTGTCCCAGATCTTTAATCACGGCTTCTTTCACGCCGATCCCCATCCAGGCAACCTCCTGGTGCGTAATGACGGCTCCCTCTGTTTTCTCGATTTCGGCGCTATAGGTATACTCCCGCCCAGTTTCCGCTATCAGCTCAGTATCATCCTCTTCGGGTTTGTCAGAAAAGATTCGCAGAAAGTAGTGCGTACGCTGACGCAGTTAACCTATTCGCGGATTAAACATCTCGAGCAGCTTGAATACGATGTCACGGAATTTATTGAAGAGTATGCCCAGACCTCACTGCAGGAGATTAACCTCGGGGCGGTTCTGCGACATTTCACCACTATTATTATCAACCACGACATCAAAATCGTTCCCGGCTTTTATCTGCTTCTGCGAACGCTTATTACTGTGGAAAACGTAGGTTCAAAACTTGATCCGGAGTTTAATCTGGCGGAACACCTTGCACCGTATGTAAAGAAACTGATCCGGCAGAACTCCCGCATGCGGCATCTTAGTTTTGACCTGTACTTTGCCATGCTGGACCTTGCATCAATACTGAAAGATCTGCCTTTCGAACTGAAAGATGCCATGCGCCTTGTGAAAACCGGCGATCTGCGCATTCAATTTGAACATCACGGACTGGAGCCGATGATCTCAAAACACGATCAACTGGTGAACCGATTGGTTTTTGCACTCGTTCTGGCATCGCTTATAATCGGTTCCTCCATTGTAATACACTCTGGTATCCCACCGTTGATATTCGGGATGCCATCTATAGGTATCGTTGGATTTCTGCTTGCCGGGTTGATAGGATTCGGCCTGCTTTTTTCCATTCTCCATAAACGAAAATTGTAAGAAAGGAGGAAATGCATGTCTTCCGCACCGCTGGTTGTCGGTATATCCTGGTTGACCTTCATCCTTTTTATCGGCCTGATTATCATGATGAGCTATTTGGTGAACGGCACCGTCAACGGGAATCCTGAAACCGCCTAGTAGTGCACAGGTAAATACAAAAAACGGATTCGTCGATTTTCACGAAGGAAGCACGTAGCCGGGAAAGTATTAAAGAATTTTGGATTTTTTCATTATGAATTTTCTTGAGTTAAAAACCGTTTCAAAGTCATACCGGAACCATTTCTGGAGCAGGGCCGTTCCTGCGCTTCAGGACCTCTCTTTTGTCGTTCCGCAGAAGGGTATCACCGGATTTGTCGGCCCAAACGGCGCAGGAAAAACCACGAGTATTAAAATTCTGCTGGGTCTACTTACTCCGACAGCGGGCTCAGCATATATCAGAGGCGTTCCGTCGCACCTGCCCGAGGCGCGGCGCAATGTCGCCTATGTCTCTGAGCAGCCCTATTTCTACCACCACCTTACCGCACGGGAATCACTCACATTCGCGTACCGGCTCAACAGGTACCCGCCCGACAAATTGACCGCGGAAATCGACCGGGTATTACAAACGGTACAGCTTACCGCAATAGGCGACAAAAAGATTCACACCCTGTCGAAGGGCATGCAGCAGCGGCTTAATATGGCACATGCTCTTCTGGGCAATCCTTCAATCTATATCCTTGACGAACCAATGAGCGGCCTTGACCCGCTGGGAAGGCGACTGTTCCGCGACCTGTTCCTCGACCTCGCCGCAAAAGACAAATGTCTCTTTTTCAGCACCCATATTATCGAAGATATCGAACGTTTGTGTAAATATGTTATCGCTCTTGATAAGGGCGCCATGGTATATGCCGGCTCTCTGGACGAATTACTTGCCCGTAATACAGCCGGCGCTGAGATCCATGTCGATGCGATACCCGAAAATATTATCGGCCGACTTCACGAGCGGGGATATACGGTTACCACAGTCGATCCAGACAACCGGATAATCCATGTTCCAACCGATAAAGAGGCGCAGGTATGCCAGAAACTTCTCTATGAACACAATATTTTTCCAAAGACTATTAGCCGACGGACGGCTTCCCTTGAGTCAATACTCTATAAAAGCGCGGAGGTACGGCGCCCATGAAATCAATAGCGCTCATTGCACTGAACACATTCCGGGAAACTATCAGAAACAAAATCCTGTATAATATCCTGCTCTTTGCCGGTATTATTATCGTCCTCTCTACCTCGTTCGGAGAATGGTCGGTGTTTGCCAGAGTTCAGGTGATGCAGGATTTCGGTCTGGCCACTATGTCCGTGAGCGGCCTGCTCCTGGCCGTATTTATCGGCGTGGCCATGCTCGGTAAAGAGGTGACCAGTAAAACCGTCTACATGATGGCTGCAAAGCCGGTTATGCGCGGCTCGATTATTATCGGCAAATATGCAGGCCTCTGTATAACCCTGTGCCTTAACTTTCTGCTTATGTCGCTCTTTTTCTTCGGCGCACTCCTGTTCATCGGCAGCACCGTTAACCTCAAGCTTGTTGCCGCGGTCCTGCTTACCATGGTCGAAATGGGAGTTATCGTATCCGTGGCGCTGTTATTCTCGACTATCACCAATCCCACACTCTCCGCCATATTCACCATAGGCTTCTATATCGCCGGCCATTTCAACGACCTGGTCGGTATCGAAACCCTGGAAGGATCAAAGAGACTCCTGAAACCGGTATTACAGGTTCTCTACTACCTTTTGCCCAACCTCGAACACTTTAATATACGGACACCGGTTGTCTACGATTTACCGCTTACCGGTGATTATATTTTATTTGCCGTCCTGTACGGATTACTCTATATCACCCTATTTATGTCTATATCCTGCGCACTCTTTGCACGGAAGGATCTGTAGGATGAAACGGAAATTACCGGTACTGTTTTTAATACTTATCTGTTGCATAGTGTATATCTCGATATTTGCTACCCAGCAGAAACTTACCGGTATAAAAAACGAGGAGTGGTTTACGGAGCGAATGACCTATCTGCCGAAGACAAATACCCTTAAGCCCTACCTGTTGGGATTTTCAACCACCTATGCCAACTACCTGTGGATAAGGACCCTTCTCTATTTCGGTGAGCACAGCGATACGGACAAGGACTATACCTGGCTGGTCACCATGGTCGATATGGTCACCCGGCTCAACCCCTATTTCTATCCGGCCTATGAATTCGCGGGTGTCATGCTGCCGTCATTCTCAAACGATGCTGATGCAGCCCGTATTATTCTCAACCGGGGTATCTCCTATCTGGGGAATAAAAAGAGCATTCTGCCCTTTTACCTCGGCTGGCTCTATTATGACAAATATCAAGATTATGAGCAGGCAGCACAGTACCTTGCCCTGGCTGCGCATAATAAAAATGCCCCGCCCTTTTACACCGCACTGGCTGCCTCTTTTTATGCCAATGCCGGTAAAAAAGATTATGCACTGGAATTTCTCTATACCGCATTTTACTCATCGGAAAATCCTGCAGTGAAAAAAACGATTAAAGATAAGATTGCAGAGCTGGGAGGGAAGGCACCAGGAGAGTAGGACTCCCGATTACATCGTGACTGTAAATAATATCGTTTAATAATTTTAAACTATATTTAAACAACAGTCCCTTTTTATAACCTTTCGGAGATGTTGTATACTATGAGCACATCTATCTGTATCCGTTCCTTTAACCCATCTTTTTTCTTCTTTTATCCTGAACGATATTTTATCCGCAGATTATTAAGCCCCGGATTATTGAGGAGGTAGTAATGCGAAGCGTACGATTCAGGAGTAAAATAGAGATAGCATCTAATTTATCGCAATAAAAGCGGAGCGGGTTATCGGTATCGGAGTACTGTAATCAACACAGCATACCGGTATCGACCTTTTCCAATTGGCAGAAGCAGTGTAACAGCAGGAATAAAGAGTTTTCAAAGCCTTCGTTCGCCCACATTACTCTGTCAGGGCAGGGTTCACTGCACTATGAGATAGCGCGTGGCGATATAACGTTAAGGGTACCGGCAGGAGTTGTGCAGGAAACATTGCGTAGCATAGTAACCGTTTTGCATCAGCTGTCTTGATCATGCTTACGATTCCTGATTCACTGGAGATATATGTCTGTCTTCACCCTGTGGATATGCGGAAGTCATTTGACACTATTTCAGCGATAGTCAGCGGTATTATCCGCAAGGATCCGTTATCTGGTCATTTGTTTGTGTTTATTAACAAGAGCCGTAGTAAGATCAAGATACTGTTCTGGGATCGTACCGGTTATTTCCAGTGAGAGGTGGAAACGCAGGAAAGGGCATGGCCGCAACGCTATTCCTGATGACATTTATACTGAAGAGATTACCCCGGAGCCTTCTGATGATGACGGAATGACCGCGGTCTCCGCGTGTGCCATTGTTGCGCACAGGAGGAGACACAAGGCAATCGGAATGACGGGAAGACGCATATATCGCTCCTTGGATGAAGTCGGGAATTTGTTGTACCTCTGTAAATGAAGATAGAAGCAGGGACTGCGGATATCTGAAATCTTCTCAGTGCCGACTATATGCTGTTTTTATCCCTTCGGTTTATCAGTGCAACGCGGGTTTGTCATATGCGTCTGGTTAATTGTGAAGAGGGCACTGTTCTCAGTGCTGCACGAATTAAATTGTAAAGAGATACATGAGCGCGTTTGATCGGGCGCAGGTAACGCCGGTAGAATACCGGTGAATACTGTTTGTCAATATTACTCCGTAACAGTAAATCCGTTGGGGGTAATAATGACGATTATTCCTTAATACTTCGTTCCGTACGCCCTGTTTATTGCCCTGCACATTTTTTCATGAAAAGTTACATTCGGCACCAAGAAAGACTGTATATTTTTAGGAAGCATTGTATGGTTCCACATCCGGGGAATAGTAATGGATTATACAAACACCCCTCTTGTCATTGGCGCAACCGGCGGACTGGGTACTGCCGTTATTACCCGGATCTGTCAGCAGGTCGGTTATTATATGGGGTACAATTTTAACAGATTCCTCGATGCCCGTGATTTTTTCCCTTTTTACGACAAATGGGTGCATACCATGTTGTCCGGCACCGGTACTCCTGTTGATGAAAACCAGAATAAAATGATGTTCCAGGATTTTCTGGCCTGTATTCAGAGACATAAACGGGCTTTGCCGAATCCTGCGACACCCTGGGGATGGAAAAATGCCCGGAGTATGTATCTGGTGCCCTTTTTCCATGCACTCTATCCGGACATGAAATTTATTCACCTTGTGCGTGACGGCCGCGACGTTGCCTTTCTCAAGGACCCGAAACAGCTTCTTTATCATACCCGCTCATTCTTCGGCGAACAGTATGATTCTCTGCTGATTCCCTATCGGTTGATGCTTCTCTGGAAAGCAACCAATCTGACTATTGCCGCCTATTGCGAGGCGAATATGAAAGGCAATTATCTGCGTATTCGTTATGAAGATCTGTGCGAGAATCCCGTGGGTATTATCAAACGCCTGCTGCGATTTCTGCAAATTCAGCACACTGATCCCGCACAGCTTGCAGTGTATGTCAAGCGGCCGGATTTTATGGGCCGGTGGCATGTCTTTCCTGTTGATCTGGTGGAAAATGTGGTAGAGCTGGGGAGAGACGGGCTGGTGAAGTTCGGGTATATATAACTGTTTTGTTCCTGGTAAATATAGACGATTTTCTTCATCCTTATCTTCTTCCTCGTCCATCGTCCTCGGAAATTAACCTGTTTTAAGCAATTCGAGGACGAGGAAGAAGGCAAAATGCCGGTTCGAATGCGATGAAAGAGAATGGTATTGATTTGCACTGCCGGGGAAGAGGACGATCAGAAATGTTTATATCTAACAGGAACTTAATACATTATCAGCAGCGCCCCTTTCAATTATTATGCGCAACGCAAAGCACGAAGAAGCACTCATCAACACCTTTTTCCTTCCGGGCAGACAAAAACGGGCATTGACACAACTCGCGTCACACCGCAAGCGGTCGCAGTTTCTTAACCGCCTGTCCCATCTCGACCGTGACTATATTGACGAAAGGTATATCAGTGTGATTCCTGCGGCGCGGCAGGATGCATCATCCCTGTATGCACTGCTGAAGTTATATGGTGCTTTCAAAACAGGCTACTGTATCTCGCAATGGAAAGAGCTTGACTATAAGGAGCTTCCGGTGCAGGATGCATTGCGTAAAGTAGTTGGTGCGGGATGGGGGACGCTGATTTCTCTGATGCCGGGGAAACTGGTCTTTTATGAGAGTGAGAAAGGCACCCGGTTTATTCTTAAACAGCAGGATTACAGCGGCAGTGGTATGGAATCATTTACGGTGCCGTATGTTGAGCCGGCCCCGGCGCTGGATGACGGCTGGGAAGGGCCTGTCTGGTGCAACATTGACGCCGTTGTGCTTGCCCATTTTCGCCCGGAAGGCAGCGATCATTTCCCACACACCCGGGCAAAGCTTCTTTTCAGTAACAACGGCTTGTATGGTATGTTTCTGGTTGAGGATCGATATGTTGTGTGCAGGCACACCGGATACATGGACCCCGTGCATACTGATTCGTGTGTCGAGTTTTTTATTAAGCCGAAAAAAGAGACGGGTTATTTCAATTTCGAATTCAACTGCGGCGGTGCTCTGCGCGCGAGTTTCATTGTTGATCCCACCCGTGTCGGTGACAGGTTTAAAGAGTTCATACCACTGCCGGAGGAGGACGGTGCAATGATAAAAGTTTACCATACACTTCCGGGTATAGTGACGCCTGAGATAACGGAGCCCATAAGCTGGTTTCTGGCATTTTATATTCCCTTTGCCTTACTTGAAAGGTATGTCGGGCATCTTGGCACGCTCAGTGGTCAGCGGTGGACGGGTAATTTTTACAAGTGCGGTGATGCCACCTCCCATCCCCACTGGGCATCATGGTCGCCGCTTCCTGAACGGAATTTTCATCTGCCGGAATGTTTCGGGGAGCTTACCTTTTTAGGGGGAGCAACTGAATGCGGAGTATAAATTTGTCTATATTTAACAAGATCTAATTAAAAAGCTGTTCTGCTTTACATCTCATACAGCGTATCGTCATACCGGGGCGGCTTTCGTCCGGAACCACCCTTTTTTCCCGGCAGCACAAAAGGCTCTTCTCCCTCGAGCGCATCGCCCATCTGCGCTTCAATCTGCTCGGGATCCTCACCGGCTTCCATGCGGCTGAGTGCTTCCTTTATCGAGTCGCTGTACTGCAGACCGGTCATCGATGAGAGTTTCTGCATGAGCTTTGCGGCCTGACGCGGATCGTCTTCGTTGATATTCTCCGCCTCACCCATCAGCTTCTGCATGGCATGCTCCATTTTGGTTTCATCAATCGGAAAATTATCCATACTGTCCTCAGATTCGGATTTTCCGCTGGTCGTGGCAAAAAGTGATATCTGACGCTCCAGGATATTTTTCTTACAGTGAGGACAAGAAGGCCTTTTTTCAGTGCTCACCGTACGGGAAAAAAATTTAAAAATCGTATTGCATTCAGGACAAAGAAACTCATAAATCGGCATGGTACAATTCCTTTATTGTTGGTGATAGTATCAGTGTTGTAGCAATCTCCATGGAGAATATGACAAAATAAAAAGTAAATAATTGGTTATAATTTTTCAATACCGGCGACAATCTGTTTCACGACCTCCCGGTCGGTTTTAGGGTTGAAAAACACCGCTTTCCAGGCGGGAACGGCAATGCCGCGCGGCGAGTAACCTATTGAAGTAGTAAAGCTCAGCCGCGCATCTTTCTTCGGGTCCAGTATTTCGGCACGCGTGTCAAACAGATGTTTTATCTCGGTAAAGTAGCGCTCACGATCGTGCTCCGTGAGCTTCCCGTGCACCAGTTTTTCATAGATTTTCTTCGCATTTCTCCCTTTGGGTAACACCCACCATAGAACGCTTACCCCCACGGATTCTTTATTCAACACTTTACAATATTCCAGCTCATCCAGGAGCTTTTTTGCATAGGCGGCCAGTTCAAGTGCGTGGGCGACCAGCATCTGATATCCTTTCAGGCCGATACCGTTCAAGCTGGCCATGACTGAATAGGGACCGATAGCGGGACGGGAGCATTCAAGGGTAAAGAGCGCGGGATCCCGTCGGTACTCCGCTTCCGAAAAATAGGGAATCTGCTCCTTTGACCGGAAAATATAGGTAAGGTCATCACGGCGATTAACGATAAACGCGCTTGACGGATAGTGTCCCCAGCCCATTTTGTGAAAGTCAACGGTCACCGAATCGGCACACTGAATCGAGCGGCCGTATTCCTGAATTTTTTTAATAAGCGGCAGCACATCGGTGTCAACACCAAATGCATTCTCGGCAATATTATATTCATTTAAAAAACAGAGCACCCAGCCGACTGCCGCGTCAATATGGAGCTGAGGGGTCGGCATCCCGTACTCTTTTGATTTCTCATCGATAATCCGACGTATACCGGCAATATCATCAATCCCGCTCGCATCGGTGCTACCGAAAGTGGCAATAACAAATGCAACCAGTATCTTTTTTGAATACAGCCGGTCAAGTGTCTCGGCAAGAGTCTGCAGTTTCATGGCGAATGACTCGTCCGTCGGTATACTGTACAGGTTGTCGGTGCCGATACCGAGCCAGCCGGCGAGTGTATCGTTCGAGTAGTGGGCGGCCTCGGACACAATGCCGGCAAGCTTATTTTTGTGAATACCCTTTGCCATTGCATGCGGTACGACCTTTTCGATGCCGATTTTACCGCCGTACAGGTTCGAGATTGTACCGCCCATATTAAAGACACCCCAGGGTGAATCTGTGTGATAGAACACCAGGTTTGCCAGCGCGGTAACAGCTTTGACTTCCAGTTCGTTGGAGCGGTGACTGTAGGTATCGACACAGAGATTCGGATTCTTCAGAAGGCAGGCGATTACCCCTATCAGGGAGGCATAGTTGGCGGGTCCCTTTACATTTTCCAGATGGAGTTTTGAAAACCATTCGTCGGTTCCCCAGAAAAAGGGAAATATAGCGTCACGGGCATTCTTTAAATTCCCCGGCAGGGTATTTATTTCAGGATTCGCCTGTGCAGTCTCATAATTCCGTGACATGGTGCCGCCCGGCGGCAGCATCTCTTCAGCCTGCAGCGTATCGAGGAATTCACTGAATATATCAATCAATTCATCCTTGTTACATTCGAAAAAGGTGTTGATAAGGTCGTTCAGTACCTGTTCTTTCATAGGAATACTCTCCTTGACCGTGATGACAGTATAATCCTCATTTGTATGTAAAATAACATCCGACTGCCGTCTGTTCAGATACTTTTTTTAGCGGGAGGGGTGCAAACCAATCTATCCTGCAGATATGGCAGTAGTGTATTCCATGAAGGTTATGGGTATAACCGGCGGTGCCGTACCCGTGCGAAGTGTTCGGAGGCGATTATTAATATGTCAATGCCTGCCGGATGGCTATTGGAAAGGGGATCCGGGAACGGCATCCTCAATTCCCTCAATATACCGTTCGAGGCTTTCTATAGTCATGAGCGTTTTACCGTGGTTCTCCCTGATCGTGCAGTGTTTTTCAAAAAGAGATCGGGGACCTGAAATTGACAGCGTTACCCCTTCCGATTCGATAGTAAAACCCAGGTTGGCGAGTGCCTGCTTTGCGCCCTCCATTGTTTCCGGCGCCGGTTGGAAGGATTGTATTGTTGCGGCAGTAGGTTTGTCCCGCAATAGAGACTTACCGGCGGCGGACCGCAGGTATACCGTCGCCATACGGATTTCCCGCTCGGAAGAATTACGGTGAATAGATTCGGTGGCCATACTATAAAAATGGAAACTGCCATACCGGGATACCAAACGGTATGACAGTTTCCGGAAAGAAATTATCGTTTTGAATCACCGATACAGTAGGCGCAGTTGTCAAACGCCTGATGGTGTGCCTGCACGATGTCGTTGAACGGAAGCTTGTTATAGCTGCTCATCTTGTGGATCCAGGAGCATTCCCGCCGATGAACCTCTTTGGTGTTCCGGTTGCCTACAAAGGCAAAGTGCGATACCCGGACCACCTCGGTATACCCGCCGTCATGGTCACCGTCAATAAAAAGTCTGCACCGGATGGGATAATCACCGTTGGGCGTATCCTCAGGTACCATGTAGTAAACCGTCACCTTGGTTTTTTCATTTGACTTGAAATCCATACTCTCGACTGTTCCCACGCCACCATGATGGTTCAGGGTCGTATATATTTTTGATGACGTCACTACATCCATATTGTCAAGTGTCGCGGTGTCGGCCAGCCGTTTGACCATTTTGACCAGCACCTGGCCGGTGTCAGGAAAATCCGAGCAGTCGACTTCAAGATCGGCCTGATGAAAGGTACCCTGCGGCCCCTCCATGTAGAAACTGAACGATGACGAACCACCCGGAATAACATCCTCAATCTGGACATTCTTCCAGGCAACATTATTTCTGTCCCGTACCATCTGAGTAAAGTCGTTATTGGAATGGATAGTACTGAGATCCGGTGCCGGATCATTGGGACTGTCAAGAACAGCAATTAGGCAGAAGTGTCCCGAGTTGGGAATATCCGCATCCGCCCATTCGATAGGTCCCACGACCCTGAATTCTCCGGGCAGCAGATTCTGTATCTGCACCGGATTGGCGTTTACCTTGACCCAGTTCTCAGGATTGGCGAACATACCGGGGTCGGTAAAGTAGACATCGGCGGTACAATCACCCGCATCGGTACCTCGGTTCTGGACACGGAGGTAGATGTAGTTTGTCTGGCCGTCCTCAACCGTGTCGCTGAGATCGTAGCGGTGTTTCACGGTCTGGCCAAGCTCTTCCTGCGGGTCATCCACTTCTTCCGCCCGGACAATAATGTCGGGGCTGGCCCACAGCCGGTTTGATGCAACCGGTTCTGTACCGTTGTCGTTAATGCTGTCACGGATAAAGGCGTTGAAGCTGTTTTGCTGGAGATAGTCAATCGCAGCCTGGCCGTCGATAAGGCCGAATCCGGTGGCCGCATCCCAGCCGTCAGCCGCAGCATCACCGGGTGAACTGCTCCCGGCGGTAATATCCACAGCCGAATTCTGCAGTATGTTTTTTATCGCCGCGGGCGTAAGGTCCGGGTATTGCTGTAATAAAAGCGCTGCAACACCGGCAGTTTGCGGGGCCGATGCCGAAGTACCGCTGCATACACACCAGCCGTCATCAGTATCGGTTTCATCGCAGTCAGGGAAATTTTCACCAACAGCGCAGGCCAGACCGTTGCCGGTGCTGTCGTCCATATCGTTCTCCGGTTCGGTCGGCAGCATAATAAGGATACCGCGCGGGTCCTCACCGACAAGGCCGACGACATCGGGGCAGTGGCGCTGAGGATTGGTGAAGATAAAGCTGTCATAACTGCTGGCATAATTTGAGGCTCTGAATCCACCACCCTGTATCGGATAGGCGCCGCCGACCGAGATAAGGTCAGGATGGGCCACCGGTTTTGCCGACCATGATGCCGGGTTGTCAACATGGCCGTTTCCTGCGGCGAATATCACGATGATACCGTTGGCTACCGCGTTGGCTACATCGCCGTACAATGCGTTGTTGATTGCTCCGGTTCCCCAGCTGCAGGTGATGATATCGGGATTCTGGTTGGCCACCGCGGCCTGGAAACCGGCATGGGAAAACTGGAAATTCTCACCGCATTTAACAAACGAGAACGTTATGCCGGGTGCCACGGCAAGTGCGTTAGCCGCTTCCGCGGTACCGTGTCCCAGCCCGTCGTGGAAAAGATCCAGACCGCCGACCGTACGGATATCATCAAAGGTATATCCCTGATTCGTGTAGTGCGGATGGATACAGCTGTATACGACCTCAACCTGGGTGTTTCCTGCGGGAAGCGGGGTGCCGAGGTTAAGTACATTATTGGCGAAGTTTCCGCCGGTGTAGTAATTGGTACCGGTGTGATTCGGGTCGGTCGCCAGCCAGACACCCTGTACTTCCTGCCACACAGCATGCTCCACCGTGACCTGCGTAGTAGTGTCGGACTGGTGCTCTTCAGTTACCCGGGTGATGAAGCCGGAATCCACCATTGAGACACGCACGCCTGCACCGGTGATACCGTTGGCATGGCAATTGTTGACATTCAGGATACTCGGAACATCATTGAGAACGTTCAGATGGTAATAAGCAGGGTTGGGTGGGTTGACATTATGGAAGGGCACACCGGGTATGGCCATGCGTACCGTTTCAACCAGCTTCGAAACACGGGGGCTGTTGAGAGAATCCTCCGATGCGGCCGGATAACTGATTTTACGCTCCTTCCGACCGCGTTTTTCTATCGCCAGTTCTCTGGTGCTGATCGTCGTCTGAAATTCAGACTCAAAAAGGTCCCGGGGACCGGAAATGGAAAGACCCATCTCAGTCTGAGCTTCAACGGTAAATCCCGCCTGGGTAAACGCATTGACTACCTGATCGATATTATTCGCTCTCGGGCGGAATTCATCGATGCGGCGCGGAGTAAGTTTTTCGAAATGGGAATAGATGGAAAGCCCGCTCCGGGACTTGAGTGTTACTGAAGCCATTACACGTTCAGTTGACATATTGCTACCTCCTGAGAAAAAGGGATGTAAAGGACATGTATATCGATGTGTTTCCCATGATCTGTTTAGAAAATGAAGATACTATAAATAAAGATTATTAACAAGCTGAAGTTTAATTATCGGCATAGAGCTGTTTTCACCGGATTCTTTACTATCAGGAGTGGAAAATATAAAAAAGGCTCATTCCATACAACCGGAACGAGCCCTGCCAATTGTTAACACAAACCAACTATTTAACGGACACTTTATTCCGATACTGTAATCCCGTATTCCCTTTAATATCAAGGATATACAGCCCCTTTACCATACCCGTTTTATCCAGTATAACCCTGTTCAAACCGGCGGTAAGATTCTTTTCCGATGAGTAAACGAGCTGTCCGTTGAGAGAAACCAGCTTTATCACTGCCTTTTCAGGTTGTTCAACGGTCAGAATAAGCTCATTATTGAAGATTTTCGCTTTGTCGGTGTTTACCGTATTATCCAGCGAAATATAGGTACTGATACAGTCGTCGTTAATTGCAACGTTGGCTGCGTTGGTTAATGCCGACTCGGAATAGTTGGAAATGGCCTCGTACTCAAGTTTCGGCGGCACATCCATTGAACACCGACATAGTTTGGCTTGGTAAATAGATTCGCCAGATCTGACGCGCCGTCACGATAAAGGACTATTGGAAATGTGGAGGTAATTCCCGATTTCTGCTGATAGGCGCTGACAATATCCTGCTTATCGTCATTACTGGAAATGTCTACTGCCAGAAATATGATATCCTCTTCATTGCTGCCGAATTTTGTATATAAATT
This sequence comes from uncultured Fibrobacterota bacterium, assembly GCA_964543525.1. Taxonomy (GTDB): domain Bacteria; phylum Fibrobacterota; class Chitinivibrionia; order Chitinivibrionales; family JANQEN01; genus CBDVBE01. The sequence continues at coordinate 22,948 of CAZIYW010000061.1, forward strand.
TTCGATTCCGACCCCGGAATAAATGCATCCTCAACCGGCAAAAATCTGATGGATAATTATATGCTCTGATTTAAGCAGCGCATCAAAATCCCAGGTGTTGCCGTCGATATCTGTTGCTACAATACCGGTGTTTGACGGTATGGGTCCGGCAGAAACCAGGATAGTAAAAACAGCAGAAAAATGCATGAGATAATTTTTCTCATAATCGCTCCCCTTCGATTAAAATTAAGTACCAGAGCCTCCTCGCTTTATTATTTTTACCGACAAAATCTCTCATTATAAAATATAATGAAATATTTAGTTTTTTTGTGAACTTTTTTTATTGTATCAGTTTTTATTGAGAATATCAACAGAAATGTAACTTTATTGTTTCTATTTGACATGGATTGCATACCCTGCAATAAACGACAAGGCCCTGTTTTTCTCTTCAGGATAATAGTCGGTAACATTCGACCCGAACCGGACCTTTAAAAATCCGGCGGTGAAACGGATATCCAAAACAATCTTACCCGGACCGGCATTGATATCAATCCCGCCACCCAGTGCAAGGCCGAAATCAAATACACCGGACATGGTTATTGCAGGCAAAATTCTGCTGCTCGGTAAAATTCTTCCTGTTCCCGTCCTTTTCCAGTTCTCCTTTGATTTTCATACGGAAGGAGAATGCCGGGTCCGTATAGAAAATAGGTATTATTAATCGATTAATTCAAATAAACCGAATGGTTCAGGGCTTTTAACATTATGGGCTATAACTCTAAAATTTAGTGGCAATTATTGCCCATTTAGTGGTAAAATTATACTATTGTGTGTTATATGTATATTCTCTTCAGGAATCGTACAGTAACGATTGTTATCTACAATGACACAGAAACAATTAAGAAAACTCCGTTACAGTATCATCATCGTACTTCTTTCGTGTGTCCCGTTTTTTTTTATTGAAAGAGGCGGGGTATACTTTTTTTAAATCACATGTGCATGAATACTGGCTCTTAACCCGTCTGCCTTTTGTTCTTTTCCCGCTTATTGCATTAACGGTTAACCTTTCTGTAATCTCGGCAATCCTCCTTTACTCCCTGTATCAGTTGTACTGGGAGCGTGCTTATATCGATGAACTAACCGGTATTCCCAATCGCCGTTCATTGAATGAGCGGTTAAAAAGGACAGATGGCTCCTATTCAGTAGCTATGATTGATATAGATCATTTTAAAAACATGAATGACACCTATGGCCACCGTGAGGGAGATAATGTACTCAAATTTCTTGCCGCACATATGGGGAGGGTCTTTGGTGATACGGTCTTCCGGTATGGCGGTGAAGAGTTTTGAGGGTATGCCCATGCAGGATGCCGCGGTGCTGATGGATCGTTTCCGACGCAGTGTCGCTTCAAAAAAATTTATCCTGCGCAGACATGAAAAATTTCGCCGGCAGAACTCAAAAAAAGATCGGGGTGAAGAGGATGGTCATCCCTTTATTAATATTACTTTCAGCGCCGGATTGGGGTGCAGGGACTTTCCCGGTGAAGATTCCAGAGATATTATAGAGCAGGCAGACAAGGCACTGTATAAAGCAAAAGAAAATGGCAGAAATTGTGTGTTTTATTATGGGCCGCCGAGGAAAGAACAATAACGAAGATATACAGACTGTTAAATATTCAACTCCACAATATCCCCATCCTCCAGCACATGATCACGATGTACCATCTGACCGTCAAACACATTCTTGCCCCAGACCCGGGCGTTTTTCAGTTTCTGTAAAAAATCCAGATGCACCTTTGCCGCGAAATCCTCGACCGTGCTGCCGGTTTTCAATATAAAGGGCGCAGTCATATCAGGCTCCTTGTTGCGTGCCTTGGAGTAGACACGGATAATTTTAAGGTGTGCAACTATAGCACGCTTTAAATCTCCCATATTGCGACCGGTTTTAACCGACGCAGCCACAACCGGCCATTGCTCTTCAAGAAGCTCGGTGAAAATAGCAAGGTTTTCATCACAGCTTTCATCGTCATATTTGTTGGCAAACAGTAAAAAGGGGATGAAAGAGACAAATCGTGACATATCATAGGTATCCTTTTTCCGTCGTGCCACAATTCGGTGCTCTTCAAGAAACGAAATCGTTTTTTCGAGCTGTTCCAGCGGATCGGTGGTAATATCAAGGACAATGAGTGCCAGATCGGTTCGCCGTATCAGATCGAGCAGATCCGGCTCAACATAGTCGGCATTAAGGGGCGGGGTATCCACAAGCTGGATCTGTATATCCGATAACGGCATCATACCGGGGAGAGGTTTCCAGGTGCTCATAGGGAAATCAGCAACCTCAGGAGTTGCATGGGTGAGTGCGGCTACCAGTGATGATTTGCCGGTATTGGCAGGGCCGATAACCATAACCTGGCCGGCACCCTCTTTTTCTATACGGAATGCAATGTTTCGTCTGGTCTGTGATTTTTTATTCCCGGCCTGGTCCTTGAGCTTTGATATCCGCCGTCGCAGGTCAGCCTTGAGCTTGTCGGTACCCTTATGCTTGGGCATGATCATAAGCATCTCTTCAAGACAGGCGATCTTCTCGGCCGGGGTCTTTGCAGTGCGAAAACGCTCTTCAGCGGCGTAATAGTCTGGTGGGAGGTTTGCTGGCATATAGTAAATATAAATAAGTAATTAATGTTGATAGAAATGGCCAATTCAGCGTCATTCCGGTATGCTCTTAAGCCGGACCGCGCAACAGTTGCGATTACAACCGCTGATTATAATGCCCGGATTATTAGCCACGTTCACCAGGCCTCGCCACAAGCATACGGGAATGACGATTACCACGGGATACCGATCACAACCCCTGGAAAAAAACCGGTTTCAATTGCACCTTCCCGTAAATCTCCGGTTCCAGTTTACAAAGCAGCTTATCCTTCCCCTGCGGCAGTATGCTCTGCGATTCAGAGGGCGGGCGGATACAAGGCTCTATTATCGGCATGAGAATAATATAGTAAAATGGGATACCTTAAAAAACAAGCCGCCCTGCATGAAGGCGGCTTGCCTGTATATCAATCTGTAAATACACTGTTACTATGGTATAAGAATATTTATTGTTTTGTTAAAGCCGTCGGTTTTCATATGGCACAGGTATAATCCGGCGGGAAGTGTTTTATCATCCTGCAAGGAAATAGAATGATTTCCGGCTGTCTGTCGGCCTGAGACAAGAGTACGAATCAGTTTTCCCTGTATCGAATAGAGTTTGATACTCATTTTTTGCTCGCAGTTGCCGGGAATCCGATAGGCTATTCTGGAGCCGTCATACCGAAAAGAATAAGTGTGAGCAGTATTCGAAGTCGAAGAGATTCCTGTTGGAGCACCTTTAATAGTGAAATCATCGATACACATATCACCGCACCAGGTTGACCCGGTTTTACCGCGGAATCTGAAACGTACCCGCTCACCGACATAATCGGTAAGGTCCTCTTTTACCTCGAACCATGGATCACCGTGATCGTCGGTTAAATTGATAACCCCTTCTTTCCATGTGCCGTCCACTGAAATATCAACATAGATATTGCCCATGGTATTTGAATCACTCTTCATATGCGCCCAGAAAATGAGCTCCGGATCATTTAACGATGTCAGATCGAACTTGGGAGTGATCATTCGGGCTTCTTTGTCGGGATTATTTGGATTGGAGGCCTCAATATACACATAATTGCCGTTGCCGGAGGTATGATCACCGGTCGGGCCCGTGCTTTCGTACTGCTGTGACGGAGTCGGGCCGGAAAGTACTATCCAGTCAAAGTCATCACCGTCAAGCTGCTCCCATTTCTCCGAAAGCGGTCGGGTGGAACCGGTATCCATATCGTCAAAGTTCTGCTCATAAGGATAATCCGCAATAATAAATTCTTCGATAATACTGAAAGGGGCTTCACTCTCATTCAGCACCGTATCGTTTTCAATGCTTGCTATTTTTACTTTGTAATCATCTCCTACTTCAAAGTCTGAGGTAATATCCACGGAAAATTCACCGTCGTTTTCAGTAGATGCCGCTAATTCCTTTACCTGGGTACCTCCCTTAAGAAGGTCGATCTTAACATTCCCTTCAACATTGCTGAACCATTTTATAGTACGGGTGCTGTTCTGTTCCCACTCTTCTCCGCCGTTGGGTACCGATACCGTCAAAGCAAGCGCACCGCCGCCGAAGTACCAGGGAGGGCCCGAGTCATCACCGGAAATACCGTATCCCTGGTATCCGATTTCCTGCATAGCCTCTTCCATGGACTGTTTCATCTCCATTTTCTGTGCTATGGCTTTCTCCATGAAACGGGCAAATACCCGCTCAGATTTACCGACAGCCAGACTGATATCGCCGCCTGCAAAGAAATAGACACCGGCATTGATCATGGTTCCCTGAAACGGTTCATTGTGACAGTAGCATGAATTAAAGACAAATGATTTTCCTTCCATATCGCTGGCGCACTGAGTGACGGTGGAAGTGGAAAACCGTGAACCGTCACCAAGAACTATCATTGTACTCGTTCCGTGCCCTATACGACCCCACATTTTCAGTTTAGGACAGGTAAGGTAATTCTTAATAGTAGTCAGCGCCTCCTGCGAGCCTATCAATTTGACTGATTTATGGCCGGCACCGGTGGCGGTATTATAGGCGTTTTCAGCTCCCTCAACTGCGGTCTGGAACTCGGTAATAGCCGAAAAAACACATTCAACATCCGGATCCGGGCAGGTCTGGCACTCTTCGGTATCTTCTCTGTACTCCGTCTCTACATAATCTTTGATTACATCGACAACCCTTCCCTCGTCAATATCTACCCTATAACAGACAGCGAGATAGATATCGGAGCGCAACAGGTACACAACGAAATAATCGGAGACGCCGCCCATCCCGGTATAGACTGTAATGTCAGCTTTGTAATAGGGATGCTCCTTTAATTCAAAATCCAATGCCCCCGCCACCAACTCACGAATTGCATCATTGGACATCCGCGGTGCTCCATTATTATACGCACTAGAGATGGTATACGTTATATCCGCTGCAAAGAGAGCAACAACAGCAGTCAGTAACAGAACAAACGCTTTGGTAAATGACGACATATACTTTCCCCCTCTCTTTCATGGAGACTAATGGTATATATAAAACTGTAATTGCCTGAAGAAAATTTTGAGACGAGCACAGTATCTGACAGGATTTCTCCCATGCAATGCCTGCCAATTAACGGGTTAAACAGAGTGTTTTTTAACAAGAGAAGTTATTACGTGTACACATTTTACTTCAAAATGATGATGGTATGAAATTTCTCCCCTGCTCTCCCATATATTTTATAATATATCCCAAAATTTTTCAAAATATTAATTTAATTAATTAAGCGGATAAAAAAATTTGGTGAATATTTTTATAAAGCATAAATATAATGGCCATATTTGAAAATAACTGTGGATTATTTAGATTTTTATTGCATGTTGTGCGGATAATTCTGTTTATTGGAGGATTGTTACGAAAAACGTTCAAACCAGGTACTTTTCGGATAGACATTAAATAGAGGTAATACACCGTTTGCATAAAAAAGTATCGGATGATTTTTTCAGCCCGTAAGTCATATCTCTGAACCGGTTAAAGTCCGGGGAATGCCAGATCTCATACAGGCTCTTCTCGGCAACGTTCCCCACGATATCCAGTCCATGCAGCAGGCAACCACGTTGACGTTATGCAGAATGGGCATGTGGTGAAGCGGGTGCTGGGAGTAGAACGGCGAATCAATATTGTAGCATCCTTTCAACATTTTTCGCGGGGGCATGGAGTTAATTTCCTCTGTGGCAACCAGGCCGCCGCTGTCCCAGGGCTCGGTAATAAAAGGTACCAGTCCCATATCCTCCCAGAACTGAACTGTCTTTTCAAGTTTCGGGATAATGGAGTTGAATTTGATAATGTTTGCCCCGATAACGAACGGAGGTTTCAGTGAAGCCAGGTACCGCACATTTCCCATGGTATCCTCAAAGTCAAGTCCCGGCATCAGACGGTGAAAATCCTCCGGATCAATTCCCTCGATACCTATTGTCAGCAAATCCAGTTTAGAGGTTGCCAGCCGGTCGGCAATGTCTCTGGTAATCAGCGCCCCGTTGCTGTTGAGTTGAATGGTGGTGTCAGGCATCTTCTCCTTGATAAAGTTAACCCGCTCTATAATTCGGGGGTCAATGAACGGCTCATTCATAAGGAATGCGCAGATTATTTTTACCGGATGCCGAGCGGATTCTTCTATTAGAGTTGTTGCATAATTTGTTTTTAGGGGTTAAAAAGTGCTTTTTTTTAAGTATAAACAGCATATTTTTCATGTTAATTTTAATTATGCAACAAGTCTATTATCTTCCTGAAAAGCTCATCCGACATTTTAACGTGAGGAACATCCGGTTTTACCAGCGGATGCGGGCAGCCGACACAGCGCGAGTTACAGTGTGTGAGTGTCTGTATCGAAATAAGGTCCGGGAAATCCCGCATCCCCCGTCTCCGTATAATACCCGGGAAGGTCTTCCTTAGGAGCAGGTCTGCTCTTCTCCGAATTTTGGTAGTTATGTTCATACATCATATCCTCATATCCGTTATTATATAATATTGCATACCTTTTTTTGAAGTGTTTTGCGGATAATCGGGAAAACATCTTTAGTAAATTATGGGAGATAATGTTTCTGATACTGTTTCTGATACTAGTATAGTGTAACATTTAAACTCTCGTATAACAAAACCATGTTTTTTTTATGACAACCTAAAAAGAAGGTTGTCATGGCTATAAGATATCGGGTTACTCTTTCTGATGAAGAGCGCAAAATGCTTACTAAAATGACAAAGAACGGTAAAACTCCGGCAAAGCGTTTCCTAAATGCCAGAACACTTCTGCTATGTGATGCAAGTAAAAATGCACCCAACTGGCGAGTCAGTGATGTGGCCGAAGCACTTGGTGTTACATCCCGGGCAATCGAGCATTTAAAAAAACGATTCGTTGAGGATGGGCCCGAAGTTGCCATTGGCCGAAAGCAACGCGAAAAATCTCCTGGTGGAAAGAGACATGTTGAAGTAACTGAGCGTCGTACAAAAGTAGATTGGGTACATTTTATAAAATCAATGCTTGAAGGTCGATATCCAGAAGCAATTAAAGTCATCCTTGTAATGGATAATCTCAATACACAAAGTATTTCTTCTTTTTATATAGCATTTCCGCCAGAAGAAGCGAAACGTTTAGCAGATTGTCTAGAAATTCATTACACGCCAAAGCATGGTAGGTTGGCTCAATATCGCAGAGATTGAGTTGAGTGTTTTGAAGAGTCAGTACCTTGGGCGAAGAATTCCGGCAATTGAAATTATGCGTGATAAAGTAAAGGCATGGGAAAGTCATCGAAACAGCCGTAAACCTAAAGTTAATTGGCAATTTACAACATATATTGAAGGCCGGATGTCAAAAAAAATACTCTCCTCAGGCAGTTTTTTTACATCCACAGAAACTGCGTTATAACACTGCTGCCCGTATCGCATAGAAATATTTTCCCCCGATCGACACGGGGTTATAAGCTTTGACAATTCTTATAACAACTTCTTTTCAACCGCTGTCTCGAAATTCAAATAAGGTTGACGGAATGACCTCCGTTCCAAACATACATTATGAATCACGATATGTGTGTTCCTTGTTTCTGTTTCGGTATTACGCATATATTTATACCTTTGTAAAGATACTCACCATCCTGGACTTCTTGAAAGCCCTCAGAATCTGTACGGTACCCCGCGGATCCATTCAAAAAGCTAATGATGGTTGCAGGTCTGTACAAGTACCTGTCCGGTTGCTTCAGGGTTATTCCGCGAGGGCGGCGGTCTACTATTATCTGTTCAATTTCCAGTACCATTAAATCTGACACCCAGGAAATCATCACACATTATAATAATTTTTACTTCCATATTTTATGTCAAAGCCCTTGGAATATATAAATCACGCCATAGTACTATCCTTCGGGTGCTTTTATACTGCAGTTTGTTACGCAGTGGTTCAATACAGCCATCCTGA
>CAZIYW010000062.1:0-30714 GCA_964543525.1 uncultured Fibrobacterota bacterium
TGACGGTGTAATCGCACGAAAGAAGAATGAGGTTACCGCCTTTGGGAAGATATTCGATCCGGTATGCGACAGTATCTCACGGCAGACTATATTCTGTACCTTCATGTATGTCGGCATTATACCGCTCTGGATGTTTTTAATTTTTTTATACCGCGATGCACTTATGTCCTTTATCCGAATAATGTGTGCAATTAACGGGGGCGTTATTGCAGCAAGGCTTTCCGGAAAACTGAAAGCGGTATTTCAGGCGATCGGCACCTTTCTGGTGCTGCTGGTGATTGTACTGCATACGTATACAAAAGGTATCGTTCCTGAAATGTTGTGGGGTATGCATCCGGGATTCTGGATTATGGTTTTCCCTACGCTGTTTACCGCGTTATCCATGTTTGATTACCTTATTCCCAACTGGCGGGTAATCAAGAAAATGACGGAGCCGGACAGTAAGTGATACGGTACTATATCATACTCATATTCAATAACCTAAGGAAACTGTTATGGTAAAAAGAATTCTGGTAACCGGTGGTGCCGGTTTTCTTGGCTCGCACCTCTGCGAACGGCTGGTCAATGAAGGACACGATGTAATCTGCCTGGATAATTACTTTACCGGCAATAAAAGAAATATCGCTCATCTTATGGATCATAAAAATTTCGAGCTGCTGCGGCATGATATAACCTTTCCGGTTTTTCTCGAGGTGGATCAGATATACAATCTGGCCTGTCCTGCATCACCGATTCATTACCAGTATAACGCGGTAAAGACGATAAAAACCAGTGTAATGGGCGCGATCCATGTCCTCGGCCTGGCAAAACGGGTAAAAGCAAGAGCTCTCCAGGCATCGACTTCGGAAGTATACGGTGATCCCACGGTACACCCACAGACCGAAGAATACCGCGGCAATGTTAACTGTATCGGGATACGCTCCTGTTACGACGAAGGAAAGCGTGTTGCGGAAACGCTTTTCTTTGACTACCACCGCATGAACGATGTTGACATACGTGTTGTACGGATCTTCAATACCTACGGCCCGCGCATGCACCCGAACGATGGTCGGGTCGTTTCCAATTTTATTGTACAGGCCTTACGTAACGAAGATATCACCATCTATGGCACCGGCGATCAGACCAGGTCCTTCTGCTATGTGGATGACCTCATTGAAGGTATCATACGATTAATGAACACCGAAAACTTTATCGGCCCGGTAAATATCGGCAATCCCGGTGAATTTACTATTAAGGAGCTTGCCGAAAAAGTCCTTGCCCTTACCGGCTCCAAATCGAAATTAATATACAGGGAGCTACCCGAGGATGACCCGCAGCAGCGGCAGCCCGATATCACTCTTGCAAAAGAGAAACTCAATTGGTTACCGGCTATTAACCTCGAAGACGGTTTAAAGAAGACGATTGCGTATTTCAGGGAGATTGTGCGGGAAATCTGAATCGTGGCTTGTCAAATCGAGTGCAGTTTTATACATTAGTCAATTGTTATCGTAATAAAATTAACGCCTTGTTTTACATTTTTCGTACATTCGATTTATTCCCGGAAAATGTTTTCGCTTTACAAATTTCCATAACTCCACATCCTATTTTGTCTGTGCCAAAAACAATCTTTTACTATTCTAAATCTTTTAAATCTTTTTTTCTCTTTTGTTAATGCAAGGAAAAACTTGGGCGTTTGTCGATAGTAATAAATTTCGATTTATTAAAGTATTGCAGGTACCGGTAATGGGCTGCTAAAGATATTCGATAAGAGAGAGCATTGTTCGCAGCAGCTCTTTATCTTTAACAGCCTCTTATACGCGACTATCACCCAAAATTTACTATTCGCTCATCAACCATCGTCACCCCAAGTTCTATCTTGCCTGTGCCAAAAATTGTCTTTTTATCTTCCTACTCTTAACTCTTTATCAGTATACATGAAGCAAAACGGTCTATTCTTAACACAATCTGATTAATACTCAGTCCCATCCTCTTTGGTCATCGGCACAAACCGTACCGGTAGAACGCTTTTTCTTTTTATTTCACCTTTTTCTTTTGTTAAAAGCACCAGATCCTGACCGAGCGCAACATCAACAGGAATAATCAGTTTCCCACCTTCAGCCAACTGATCGATCAGCGGCTGTGGCACATGCGACGGGGCACAGGTAACAATGACGGCATCAAACGGTGCATGCTCTTTCCAGCCTTTATACCCGTCACCGATTTTTACCGCAACATTCGTGTATCCGCACTCTTTTAACACCTCCGCAGCCCTCTTACCGAGCACGTCTATAATCTCAATGGTGTAGACACTATCGCATATTTCCGCACAAACCGCGGCCTGGTATCCGGAGCCGGTACCTATCTCAAGTACCCGTTTTGAACTGTCAAGATCGAGTACTTCAGTCATAAATGCGACGATATAGGGCTGGGAAATGGTCTGCCCCTCACCGATAGGAAGCGGCCTGTCCTCATAGGCATGTTTGACAAAAGGTTCCGGCACAAACTTATGGCGCTCAACCTTCAGCATGGCCCGTATTACCTTCTTATCATTAATTCCCCTGGCCTCAATCTGCTTTTTCACCATCCGCTCTCTCAACTCCTGCATATTATCAGGATATCTCTCTTTTGCATCGCATCCGGATGTTATCATAATAAGAACAGCTCCACAGAAAAGTAAAATGTTCTTATCCGTCCCCATGGCAACCTTCTTTACTGATATCTCTATTCCTGTTTGACAGAAATATAAAAAATAATAGGCCGACATTACAGATCTTTATACGTTTTCCGCGGTACCAGCCATTTGAATTCATTCTCCCCGATCCAACCGGGGCAGTACTTTCAGCAGAATATCCCGGGGAGTAGTATGTACCGCAACCTCAACCGGAATTACCGGTATTCTTTTCCCCTGATAGTAGCGCACGAGCGGAAGTGTTCTTTCTTTAAAAATCTCCAGTTTTCCTGCAATATCTGTAAGAGAATCATCAGTCCTGCCACTCCGGTCGCCGCCGGAATTACACCGTATCCTTTTATAAACCACTTCGGGAGAGCAGTCCAGTAATATCACTGTTCTTACAGCAATCAGGGCATCAACAGCCTCCGCCTGACCTGCATGACGCGGCAGACCGTTAAGAACTATATTGTCCCCGACAGTAATCCTCCTCCGTTCAATAAAGGCGCGCAGTATATTCGCTGCGATGTAGAAAGTCTCATTCTCAAGCAATGCCCCCTCTTTAAGAACACGATGAATGTATGCAACATCCTTCCGGGAACAATTGAGAGGCGGCATATTGCGCTCCGCAACAGAGCGAAGCTCCCTGCCGAAATCAAAGTGAAAGCAGCGTTTATTATTAATCCCGTTCGCCTCGAAATAATTACCAAGCGGCGTTTTGCCTGAGCCGGTTGGGCCGAGTAGTAATAGTGCTGAATATTTTTTCATGCATATAAAATACAAAAAGGGGGGAAAGATATTTTACACTCAGGAATTTCCATAACATATTTTAAACCACTTTTTCACAATCCTGATTGAAATATTCCCGTTATTCATATACATTTTACGTGTTTTCATTTACTATAACCGTTTACAACCAAGGTATTTTAGAGGTATGGCAAAACGTATCACCCATTTGCGCAACATTGGTATAAGCGCCCATATCGACTCGGGGAAAACCACCCTTACCGAGCGAATTCTGTACTATACCAAAAAGATTCATACAATCCGTGAAGTACATGATAAGGATAGCACCGGCGCAACCATGGATTTTATGGAGCTGGAAAAAGAGCGGGGAATAACAATCACCTCAGCGGCGACAAATGTGGCATGGAAAAATCATACTATCAATATCATTGATACCCCCGGACATGTTGATTTCACTATCGAAGTTGAACGTGCGTTGCGGGTGCTTGACGGTGCCGTGCTGGTACTCTGTGCCGTCGGCGGCGTACAATCTCAGTCCCTTACCGTGGATCAGCAACTGAAACGATACACCATTCCAAGAATTGCATTTGTCAATAAATGCGATCGAATCGGCGCGAATCCCTTCGATGTTACCGTACAGCTGCGGGACAAACTCGGTCATAACGCGGTCCTTACACAAATACCGATTGGTCTGGAAGATACATTCCGGGGAATCGTTGATCTCATTACCATGCAGGCGCTCTATTTTGAAGGTACCCACGGTGAACAGGTCACCAGCGACAAAATTCCTCCGGATCTGGTAGAGGAAGCACGGCAGAAACGTGAAGAGATGCTTGACACACTCTCCATGTTTTCCGATGACCTGGCAGAAGCCTTTCTTGAAGGCACTGAAACGGAGGAACAGATTCATGAGGCACTTCGCAAAGCCACCCTTTCAGGCGAGTGTACTCCGGTCCTCATCGGCTCCGCATATAAAAATAAAGGCATACAACCTCTTATTGACGCGGTGGTCAACTACCTGCCGTCACCGGAAGATCGTATCAATACAGCACTCGATTTGGACAATAACGAACAGGAAGTCCCTCTTAAGTCAGATCCGGCTTTACCGCCGGTTGCGCTGGCTTTTAAACTGGAAGACGGCCATTATGGTCAGCTAACCTATGTCCGCATCTATCAGGGGACGCTGCAGAAGGGTCAGGAGCTGGTAAATATACGAACCGGTAACAAATTTAAAATCGGCCGCCTCATCTATATGCACTCCAACTCAATGGAGGATATCGTTACTGCTTCCAGCGGTGATATCGTTGCTCTGTTCGGTGTTGACTGTGCCTCCGGCGACACCTTTTGCGGCAGTACACTGCGGTATTCACTGACCGCCATGTATGTACCGGAACCTGTTATTTCACTGGCGATAAATCCCCGTGATAAAAAATCATCCGATGCCATGTCAAAGGCACTGAACAGGTTCGCCAAGGAGGATCCGACATTTAAAACCTACGTTGATCCCGAGTCACACGAAACTGTCATCAAAGGTATGGGAGAACTGCACCTCGATGTGTATATCGAGCGTATGCGCCGCGAATACGGCGTGGTTCTGGATGTCGGCATGCCGCAGGTTGCCTATCGTGAAACCATAACCAGTACAGTTTCCTTCGATTATACGCATAAAAAACAGACCGGCGGCTCGGGCCAGTATGGCCGTGTTGTCGGGACGATAGAGCCTGATTACGAAGAGGATTACACCTTTATCGACAATGTGAAGGGAGGTGTTATCCCCGCCGAGTATATTCCCTCCTGCGACAAAGGTTTTCGGGAATGCCTGTCCAAAGGGACACTGATCGGTTTTCCGATTGTGGGCATAAAAGTAATACTTACCGACGGGAATCATCACCCGGTTGATTCATCAAATATTGCTTTCATGAACGCGTCTATCGGGGCATTTCGCCAGGCATATGCAAAAGCCTCTACCCGTATACTGGAACCGATTATGAATGTTGCGGTAGAGGGTCCCGCTGAATTCCAGGGTAATGTCCTGGCAACGATTAACCAGCGTCGCGGTATTATCGTCAGTACCACCGAGAATAACCTCTTCTCCCGAGTAGAAGCTGAAGTCCCGTTGAGTGAAATGTTCGGGTATTCAACGGTGCTCCGTTCTCAGACTCAGGGTAAGGCGGAATTTACCATGTCGTTTCTGAAATACGGACCGGTGCCGACACAGATTGCGGAGAAGTTGATTAAGGAGTTTCAGGAGATGAAAAAGAAGTGATGATTTTAATCAGAGGGAAATACATCAAAAGACCAGATGCCCGCATGCACGGGAATGACATTACTAATAATGAAAGGAGTCAGTTCTCATGGTGAAACAGGAACTGATTAAACGGAGTCCCTTGAGAATTCTTGAACAATCAACCCACGGTGGATTGGGTAAAGGCAACATCGGTATTATTGCATCCCGTAAAGGAGTCGGTAAAACCGCCTGCCTGGTAAATATCGCCACGGATCATCTGTTCCAGGGAAAGCATGTGATACACGCATCATTTGCTGAAAATACCGGACATATTAATGCATGGTACGAGGATATTTTCAATGAGTTGAAGCGTCGCCATCAACTGGATAATGCACCGGTGATACATGATGACTGGGTGAAAAACCGCATTATCATGAATTTTAACTTAGACACATTCGATATTAAAGAAATTGAAAAGAGAATTCGGACACTTAATAAGACCTGCAGCTTTTATGCAGATACACTGGTTATTGACGGGTATGCCTTTGATAAAACTTCAACAGAAGATTTACACGAATTCAGAAATTTTGCCCGGGAATTGAATATTGAACTCTGGTTCAGTGCGTCCGTGCCTGATACTGATGGTTACTTTGACGGCTCTTCCGTACCGGTAATCCTGCAGCCGTTTTTACAGGAAATAGCAATTATAATCTGCCTGCAGCCTAAGGCTCTGGTGGTTCATTTGAATCTTGTAAAAGATCATGATGAAGAGGTAGCCGGGGATCCGCATCTGAAGCTTGATCCTGAAATTTTGCTTATTGCTGAGGAGTAAAGATACAGATTGAAATCGTTGGCGAGTGCAATTGAATTCTATATGATGCTGCAGGTAGTGAATATCTTACTGCATGATATTATCAATCCATCAACTTTTCAACACATTACGAGTGTCAAGAAAAACGGTATCCTTTGCCTGTGATGTCAGGTAACAGAGTTTTTCGGCTTAGGTAACGAGGAATTTATGAAGAACCCCAGGTTTTTCTAGGCCCAAAAGTTCTACATTATGTGTTCCATATTTCATTTTTAATCCAAGAGCGACCGTATTGCCTGAAGTAATTCAGCTTTCTTAATCGGTTTCTCAAAGGTGTAATCCACATAAAGGTATTCCACAATTTCCAGATGATCCCGCGCAGAAAGAATACCTCCTCCAGATATTGCAATGATTTTTACCTCAGGATTCAGATTTTTTAATTCCAGAATGGTCTCTTCGCCATCTTTTTCCGGCATTAGGATATCGGTTATAACAAGATCTATCCGGCCTTTCATTTCAGTATATATTGAAACCGCTTCGTTGCCATCAGCCGCCATAATCACTTCATACCCATAGATTTCAAGTAAATCTCGCAGATATTCTCTCATCTCAAATTTGTCATCAACAACGAGAATGGTAGCCATTTCAATTTCCTACTTTTCAACAAAAAAATTTTTATTTTTTAAAATGGTAAGTACTTTATCCAGATGAATAAGCTTCAATTGCTGCAAACACCTCTGCGAAACATTTACCAGAAACAATTCTCCATTGCAATCGGCAACACATTCTCTCAGTCGCATTAATATAGTCACAATAACGCTGTAAATATCCGTAATGGAAGACATATCTACTATTATCCTACTGCCTGTCCTGTCTATACACGCTTCAATTCGACCCTGTATATGCAGTGTGTGTTCGTGTCTAATTTGTCGAGGTAATGAAATACAGACATAACCCGATTTTTTCTCTATAAACAAGCCATTTGTCGGTTCCACTACAGGCTGCTCCTTTACTTTCTGTGTAACGTAGTGAGAAAGTGTCTGTCTGAGGGATGTGAGGATGTGCCTTTATTTAATTATCCTTACTTAAAAAAAAAATAGCAAGAATCTTGTCGGGGCAACTATATGTATATACTACATACATGCTACATATAAATTGCATGTAGTAATTACGTATTGTTTTCGATAAATTGATACCAGACTTTCAAGGTTAATGCGTTTGAATTAAGACTTTCTCATATTGTAGGCTTACCTCGGTACGCTTCGCCACCCGGTAAGCGGTAAGGTTAAATCGCTCTTCGAGCGATGCACGGAGCAGGTCGAAGTGTTGAACCAGGAGAAGTATCGAGATGAGTGATGGACTTAAATCAACAGTATTAACTTTCAAGACAGGTTGAAACAATAATGTTGCACTATCTTTATAATATTATATAAAACAACGCCTTACGTTTATTACTCACTTCATATTAGAAATCGTAAAATCATCGAAATTCGCTTAATCTAATCATTTTTTCGCATTCTATAAGTTAAATGTGCAACATCATTGGGTTGAAAATTAACTGCAGGACCTCATCAATAAAATGCAGATTTCGGATCTGAAAAGCAAATAACACTTTTTAAATTTAATGGTTATTATTTCTTTAAAATGTCATTTATCGCTTTAAGCAACACCTCTTTCTTAACCGGCTTTGAGAACGTATAATCGACATCAAGAAATTCAACAATATTGAGCGTATCATTCGCATTAAGGATACCGCCACCCGAAATGGCAATAATTTTAACCGCCGGATTACTGTTTTTCATTTCAAGGATCATTTCTTCACCATCTTTTTCCGGCATGAGAATATCAGTTATCACAATATCAACGGGATTGTTCTTATATATCGTCATTGCCTCTTTTCCATTTTCAGCAGTAAAGACCTCATAGCCCTGCATCTCCAGCAGCTCTTTAAGGTATTTCCTCACCATAGCAACATCATCGACAACAAGAATTTTCGCCATACAACCTCCTCCAATGCTCTCGTTGGAAAAGTTACTTATTCAACAATAATGAGCATTGCCTCCGACAGTGATCGCACCAACGGCGCATCACAGCCACTTAATTTCAGTTCGCTGTTATGTCCGTTACCGACAAGGATTGCATCTATCTCGAGCTCTTTTGCCACTTTATAATCATGCACCGTGTCCCCGATAAGAACGACATCATCCGGTGAAGCGCCCATTCTTTCAAGGAGTACCCTGCCTTCTTCGACCTTTCCGCATGCATAGTGGTTATTCAAACCAATAACATGAGTGAAAAAGGATCGCACCTGATAATGCTCGAGCATTATAATCAGTTCATCCTCGGCATACGCCGACAACACCGCATGATCACACCCGGAATTGCAGAATTTTTGAAGTATTGCCTTTACACCGAAATGAAGAGTACATTCAAATCGACGTTGTGTATACTCCCGTATAAAATTTTGAGCCACTGATTCATATGACTCTTCAGAGAAATCGAAACCGATCTTTTCATAAAAATCTCTGACCGGGAAATCAAAAAGCCGCTGGTATTGTTCATACGATATGGGTTCTTTACCAATTGTTATCAACTGGCTGTTCATGATTTCGAGACATAACCAGGTATCGTCAAAGAGGGTGCCGTTCCAATCCCAGATAATATGCTTGTACCTGTTCATATACTTGTAACCACATTTGTTAAGAAGTCGTTACTGTTTTTCTGCCTAATAAAATATACATTCTGTATAAAATAGTACCGAAACGAGGTGACCGGTAATTAGTGGCTACAAGAAAAATCCAAAATTTGTCATTTCGACCGGACAGGCACTTATTACGGATAATACGGTTCTACCGTCTAAAGCATTGTCATACACAACGATTTGGTATACAACCCGGTTTCAAATGTTATGATATATACACCGGACGGATACAGGCGGGTGTACCAGAACACGTGATGGATTCCGGCATCTTTTATTTCATTAACCAGCGTGTTGATTTTTTTACCGAGCGGAGTGACTATCTCTATTACTACCGATGATCTGGACGACATCGTATAGGTAAAGCAAATATTACTTTTATTACCGCAATACCTGGTACTGAAAACAGTGAAGGGTTCCTTTCTTGCTGAAGATTTCTGGATTGCCGTACCCGGTTTTTTAAAAACATAGAAATCCCTCGGTTCACCGACAACGTAGATGGTACTGTCGCTCAGGTCAACGGTAACCCCTTCCGGTTTATTCATATCGAGGGACAACTCTGAAAGCATGTTACCGGTACCGGTATAACCAAAAAGTTTATTATCCTCCTGGCTTAACAGCAGCAGGGTGCTGTCCGGCAGAGCAAACAACCCGGCGGCATCACCGGTATTATTCTCAATGTTAAACGGTTCATTTTCGGTAAAATCAATCGGAATACCGTCAGCATCCAGGGTGACTTTATACAGTCTGGGCGGTGACAGTTCCTTGACAGCATACGCGGTATTCGTAGAGGTACAATACGTAACGTCTTCAAGACCGCTGTTTCCCCAGTTTTCACCGATACTCAACACACTGCAATCGTCATAGTCTACGGTACCCGATCCCGTCTGTGGCAGCAGAGCCCTGACCACATTGGCTTCCCGCTCCTCGGTGATAAAAAAAAACATACCTGATTGATACGCGATACCCTCCGTATCGTCAAAGCCGGAGAGCGTTATTGTCCGCAACACATTTCCTGCAGTATCTATTTCATATACCTCAGTAGCGGCATCATCCACCACGTACAGGGTCTTTGCAGCCGGATGAAATGCAACGCCGGAAAAACTTGATACCGACAATCCTGAAACCGACGTGCTGAACGTTTTTGTATATTTTGCCAGGGATGATATTATTGACTGAGCAGACACGACAGTCAGGCCAACGACCGCTAGTATAAAAAATACTACCTGATTTCGGAAACAGTGCATTCTGTCATCCTTTTCTTACCAGAGGATTAAAAAGAAACAGTCGATGTTCTTGTACCGGTATCGTAGGTATAAAGATTCAACACCTCCCGCACACCGGTCATATACTTTGAAAAACTTCTCCGCTGTAACTTAAAGGTCCTGATACAATCGATCATCCAGAGTGGTACCTGGGTTGTATAGCATTTCAGCTCAAGAACAACACTGCATCCTGAGTCGAAATTGGTTGACATATCATAGGAAATCATTTTATTCATATCCGGCACAAGATTACAGGTTTCTTCAGCCATATATTTCAACTCGATATCAAAAGTAACCCGTGCATAATCTTCACATTCAGAAACATATGCTTTCCGCCGATACCTGGTCAATATCTTTGGCCCGGCGTCATACATATGTACCAGCCGCTGAAACAGACGTATATTTCGCAACTCTTTCTGGTTGTCTATCCTCCGGGGTGTATAATCCACCAGGAAGAAAGGACTTTGCCAGTCGGCATCATACACCTTTCCCCGGTATTTCCGTATCACGTTGCTGTCTTTCTGTTTAACCTCAAAGAAATAGGGCAGCTGCGGTGAATCGCCGTAGGAGCGGATACGTATGTTGAATCTCTTCTTGCAGCCCAGCATACGGTTTCTGAGGAAGAGATAGTATGGGGTATCAAAATAGAGACTGTTGACGCTGTAAAATGAATCCTCCGCCATCGCAGAATACTTGTCAAGAGAACAGTATATTGAAACGAAATCGGAAATCGGCTCAACAAGAAACATTGGTATGGTGAATTTTAATTCGTACCGCTCCAGTACAGGCGGGGTTATTATATCTCCTTCACTCACTGTTTAATCACCTCTTGCTTCAATGAGAGATAATTCCGTAACGGCTTTTTGGGCAGCATACCCGTCACATCAAGTACCCGGATATAGTTCCGAAGGATATCAAACTCGATCTGCATTTTATCCTCTTCATTTTCAAGAATACTTTCTTTAATCTCCAGCAGTATAAGAGGATCAACCCCTTCCATCTCCATGAACTTTTTAAGAGACGATTCAGCGTTCACATCATCCCCGCGCGCCTTTAAAAAATAGTACTGCGAAACCAGCACTTTAATGTCACCGACATCCTTTTGCATTCGCCTTTCCAGGTCCCGCTTCAGTTCCATATAATCTTCCTTATCGGATAAATAGCTCAGTTTCCTTCGGTTGATATCATGCCGATCTGAATTGATATAGGGGATACGGATACCTATTTCCATGCTGTATGCTTCATTGCGCTCAGGCGTTTTCTCCTCAAGTTCCTCCAGCATTCTATCATGATCGTATGAAAATTCAAAGAAACTGACATACCGCCGTCCTTCAGCTTCCTCGAGGTTCAATCTGCTCATTGACTGCTGAAAGTCAACGCGGTCATATTTCAGATACACGTTGTTGGTATCAAGAGAAAAATCAGTGTTGGTAACCCAATCACTTATAAAGTCCACGGTTATAAATCCTGTTGTATCAAAGGCGGTTAACGTATCCACGCCGAGATACAGCGCTATCTTCTTTTTCAACTGTTTGATACTCCGTTCACGCTCGATGCCTTCGAATTTCAACCGGGTAAGTCTGTCCTCCGCAGCAATAAGATCGGTGATATCAAATTTGATATTCCCGGACTTTTGCTGCAGGACCTTCAGCTTATCCTCATAGAGCACCACCAGCTCTTTATGTAACTTCAGCCGACACTCCTTCTCGAGCAATTCAACGACAAGGGAATAGCGATCATTCAGCGCCCTGGTGACAAGCAGGTCTTTCCGCTGTTGATTAAAATTAACATTTGCACGGTACAATTCTCTTCCCGCTTTTGTCTCCCCGATACCCCGCGGTTCCACTCGCAGAGAATATCGTTGCCGGTCAAAGTAAAAGCCTTCGTTACGGATGCGGATTTCTATATCATCAATCACCGGCATCATTTTGGAGGATCCCTCCAGAAAATCAACCTTCTCATTCTGCGCCTCCACAGAAACATCCTTCTCTGCAGTAGCGAGAAATGCACCAACTGAAACGGTTTGTGCGTGCAAACAACAGGCATAGAGAAACAAACTCACCAGGGTGATTACTGCGAACCTCATGTAAAAACTCCTTTATTGTTAGAATCGAGATGAAGTGATAAGTACTTTTTCACCGAGAAGAAAGGTGTTTTCCGGAGGAATTTTTATAACAACTTCCCGACCCCATATCTGAAAATCCTGTCTTTTCCTGAGCCGTACGGGATACTCGACAATGCGCGAACCGACGCCGACAACCTCACCCTGAATGTGATTACTCTTATCGGACATCGAATGGATACGGACCTTCTGTCCCACTTCGATTTTATTATAGACATTTTCGTGAATATACCCTTTTATAAACGAGGGCGATTTCGTATGGAGAGTGAGTACCGGTGTATAGGGAGATATCTTTTCACCCTCCTTAAAATTTATTGAGCCGATAATGCCGTTGATGGGAGATATTTTTAGCAGCTTCGATCGTGATTCCAGCAATAATTCAAGTTCATTCTGTAATTGCTCAGCCTGCAGTTGTACCTGACTATTGGACTTATCGGATTGTGTTTTCGAAGCCTGTAAAGCCAGATGTAATTCTCTTTGTAATGCGGCAATCTGTAATTTTATCGGATTTCTTGCATCAGATCCGGAAACAGTATTTTTTTGTGGAATGCTCTTTAGACCTGCCGTTAACTTTTTGTTAAGCTCATATTGGGCTTTTAATTGTTGTATCTCCGCCCGAAGCTGCGCTATTCTGGTTGCCTGTTCGGTTTTCAGCTTTCCCAGCTCTGCTTGTGCAGCGCTGATTTTTATATCCAATTCAGGGCTAATCAACTCAATCAGTGTATCCCCCCGGGATATTGCCTGTCCCTGGACAACGTGTATTTTTTTTATTTCAACGGGATTTTCCGAGTTTACCACAATCTCCATGCTTTCGGCAACACCGTAAAAATGAGTCGACTCGCCTTTCAATACAAATGAAATCGCAACTATTACCACCAATACACCCAGCAATACGGAATACAATACTTTCATACTGTCTACCTGCTCTTATTTTGATGAATACATGCTGTTAATCTGTTTTGCTACTATACCTCGACGGTTGTCTCCTGCAACATAAGACTTACGCCTTCAATGGACTCGATCTTTTTTACTGCGATAAGGAAATCCGATTTGCTCTTTCCCTTTTTCAATTTAACATGATAGGCATAATCAAGTTTATTACCCTGGGCCAATTCCCTGAGGGTAATAAGGGCAAAGTTCCTGCAATATTCATTCAGGATTGTCTCCAGAGCAGATTTGTCCGGTGAATCACTGGGGATACTGAATCTGAGCATACCGTCATAGAATCGTGCCTGACCGAACGGGGTATAGTAGAGGAGAAAAGCAACAGAACAGAATCCGAGGGTACCGACAATTCCCGTAGTATATGCCATGACCCCGCAGGCAATACCCGCTGCCAGTGAGGCAAACATGAATATGATATCCCTGGGATCCTTGAACACGGTTCTAAACCTGATAATCGCAAGCGCACCTATCATACCGAGCCCGCGCGCCAGACTGTCACCTATCGCCTGCATAACAATTGCCGCAACCATTGAACTTAAAATCAACGCCTGTACATAATTCCTCGAGTATGACAATCCGCGATAGGTCCGCTCATAGGTCAATCCGATCAAGCTTGAGAGTAAAAAAGCAACCATCATGGTATACAGCGCCGTAATAAATGTTGCATGGGCGGCTGTTGTTTGTAGCGTTAAAAAATCAAGCATGAAACTCTTTTCTCCTTATAAACGATTAAAAAGATACGCTCATCGCTAATTAATAGAAATTCTCTATTAATATATTATTCAAGGAGCAACTATATAAAATACTAAAAGTATCGAACGGAAAGTATCCAATCCGCTACTTTAATCCACCAAGCCACCAGTGATGAATAATGGATAGATGCCTATTCTACAGACCTCACTGCACGAAAACCCAGAAAATAGTAGAGATAATCTGCAGGAACAAAGTAGCGATTAGCCGCCCGCAGATGGGAAGCATTGTTCCCCCAGCTGCCGCCACGCGCTACCCGGCACATGACATCGGAATCACCGGCACCGGTCGGGTCAACGGCATCCTCCCATGTGTAAAGGCTGTCCCAGTCATTGCACCATTCATACAGGTTGCCGATCATATCATATAAGCCGTAGGCATTGGGTGTCTTCTCTCCGACCGGATGAACACCCCAACCGTCGCCGATAACGATATCGTAGGAATTAACCGTCCAGACCGCATGGTTACCTATCTCGGCGGTATCCGCAGCGGTCGCGGGATAATTTTCATGATTCTTTCCCCAGTAATAATCGGTAAAAGTACCGCCGCGGCAGGCATATTCCCACTCAGCTTCGGTAGGCAGACGATACCCGTTCTTTGACAAATCAATACTCAGACTTATCAATTCACTTGACCCGCCGACACCACCGCTAATTGAGTCGTAGCTGTATACGGTATCATACCCGTCCTTTTTACTGCGGGCATTGCAATAGAGAGCTCCGGCTCCCCACATGAGGCAGTAGGCGGCAATGCTGTCACCCAGACCGTAATTTTCGAGCCATTCCGGTGTCTCATAGTCGGGATATGCCTCGGACATAATATCCTCATAATCCTTCTGGGTAACCTCAACAGTATCCATCCAGAAATCATAAGTAAAACTGACCGTATGTACCGGCTGTTCCCTTTTTGAGCTTGCGGCACCCCAGATATTGGGATCCGGCTGCCCCATCTCAAAGTTATGTCCTTTGGCCATTATTTTTACCATACAGCCCTCATATTCGAGCGCACCGGTCGGTACCCAGGGATTGGAAATACTGAGGGTACAGACAATGCTCTGATTATACGCAGTAACATCCACTACTTTATGTTGATATCCCCGCGCCGTGACAATAAGCGTATCAACCGCCCGGTGATGTGAAGAAAGGTATCCAATGGCACCGGACCCGGTTTCTGTTTGGCGTATCCCTGAATTTGAGTAAAAACGGTTTCCTGTTCGTACCACCTTAATGACCTGCTTTACATCGGGTCCGCTCATACGGACAAGATAGAGTCCCTGAGCAATAGCAAGCCTGGAAAGCTGAATGGCGTGCGTATTGGTTCCTTCCGGTTTGCATTGCCGCCGGTAAACAACTCTTCCACGGCTGTTGAGTATATCCACTGTAATTTGTCCCTGCAATCCGCTTGTGATTATGCTGAGAAAATTATTATGAACAAACATTCTTGCCGTTTGCGTCTGCATTTGGGAAATGAAGGAAATCGGCGTAATGGTGTCCAGAGTAAATGAACCGTCCGTACCGGTCTTTGCTGAAAACAGCGGGAAGTTTTTCAACCTGAGCTCTGCACCTTCAATACCGGCGCCGTCCTCTTTCAGCACTGAACCGTTTAATTGAAGTTGATCTGCGACAGAAACAATGACAAAAAATGTAACACACATTAACGCATAAACCTTCCTCATGGCAATTCACTCCTTCTTCTGACAAGCCCTATATGTTTAATCTTACTGTATCACTTTCACATACTGCGAATACAGATTAATGCCGTTTTGCACCCTGACAAAATACATACCGCCGGCATGGCCCTCAGTGTTCCATATGGCATTACTCTGTTTAATGACCTGAGAAAAAACTGTTTTTCCATTTACCGAGACTATGGATATTTCGGCATTATTTTCGGCACCGGGTAAAGAAATATGTACATAGCCGGTTACCGGATTCGTATAAATTCTTAACGGTATACTCTGCAGTAACATGTTCTTTTTCTTTTTTGCATACGTTTCAGGGTCAAGATATGAGTATGCATATTTTAAAGCCTGATTGCCACCCTTATCAAGTCGCCATACTTCCTGCCCATTTTCTGTAACTTCATACATCGGACCGCCCTGGTCACAGATGAATGTGTTGCCGTTGGGCATACGCTGTACACTCCCTTCATGAGAGCTCGCATTTATATCATATGTCCAGGCAGGACTTGCAGGTCCCCATGCTTCACCAGGCTCCCTCGGATACACCCCATCGCCTTCACCGGGCAACTCAATTTCAACAACTTCATCTCCGTTATTATGGTATAGCATTACATTGCCAGCACCGGGTATCTCGAGATTTGTACCGGGGAAAACGGAAGGTATCCAGATACCGGCATGAAATCCGCGAATATAATCGCTGCCGGAAATGCCATAATTACTCGCCTGGCCCCAGCGGTACAGGAGATCTCCTCCCATACCATAATCACCACCGCTGTGGCCTGCTGCCTCCTCAGTGGTGGTGCTGTGATCGATGATGACAAACTCGTCAAAACTCTTCATATCCACCACGAGCTGGTCAAGCTCCCGGTTGAAGCTGATATTGTTTACATGGTTCCAGTCACCCATCTGACGCTCACTCGGCGATTTAAGCAGTTCTGGATGATTATCAGGATCACTGGTACGGTGATCCCAGGCATGCCATTCCCATACGATTTCTCCGGTTGTAGCACCTGTTGGTTTGATTTCAACAAGTTTATCACATAACCTGCTGGTACCGGAGGGCTTTTCATAGCAGGCAGCAAGTATATGGGGGACTTCATCCTGGTCATCCGTGAAATACATTATCTCAAAATTGTGGTGAGGACAATAGTCTGAGCACGCATAATTAAAATCCCATACTATTTCACCATCCCAGGTGATTATCTGAAATTGACCGGCAGTCAGGGCGCCGCCGCTCCATCCATTTGGATTTCTCCCGGGAAATATGACACTGCTGTCCCGCATCAGACGTGGTGCGCCTGCAGCCCTGTAATCACTTCGATAGGTATGCACCAGCTCCTTTTCCTCATTATAAAGGTATGCATTGTTTCCACTTGAATATAATGCCAACCCCGGATAGACTTCCTGTGCAACCGTCTGAAAAAGTATTCCCAGGATTAGTGCACTTAAGACAGCCAATACATTTATTCTATCTGATACCATACTACACCCCTTTCTCTGTGTCTCGATTGCTCCCTGCCTGGCTTTAGCGCCAGAACGATCGAGACATCACCTTCATTACTTCTATCTAATCACATTCAAAAATTTTCTAAACAGGTTATTTTCTATTTTCACAGTCACCATATAAGTACCACCCGGTAATTTTTCAGCGTTCCATTTCAATTCATTCTTTCTACAATTTTCTGATAACAATACTTTTCCATTTAAGGACATTATCCTCACCTGCGCGACACCTCCGGGATTATTAAATCGTATAGTTGTCTCTTTACTGAAAGGGTTTGGGTAGTTCATAATGGAAACAGTCTTCACCTTATTCGGCTTTAGAGTTGTATTAGTTATTCCCAGTGGTCCCAATCCCTTGTAATCGGAGGGATACCGCATCGCCCGGGCAACCTCCGTACCGGGATCATGCTCCCAGACAATTTCTCCTTCAGTAGTGACCTCAATAAGATGTCCGTGGTCCGTAGCTTCACATATAAAGGTATTTCCGTTGGGAAGACGCTGGCAACTGCCTAGATGCATCGAGTAGAAATCGGACTCCGTATAGGTCCAGGTCGGTGCATCCGGACCAAAGGGCTGCCCCTGCGTAATGACATAATTTCCATTATTATCCATTGGCGGTGTAATCTCAACTATTTCCGATTGACGATCCGATGAGCCATTATTAAAAACCATAATATTCCCTTCACCTGGAAGGCCTTTGGGAACCCACCATGCGCAATGGATAACGTCAAAATAGTGATCACCCTGTGTGTCATAGTTCTGCGGATTACCCCATCGATAGAGGATGTCACCGCCTTTACCGCTGTTGCCACCGGTATGCCCGGCGGCCTCTTCGGTGGTGGTGCTGTGATCAATAACATAACATTCATCCGTAAAATGGGAACTGATTACAATCTGATCCAAATCAGGGTTATAACTGATTCCGTTGATATGCAGCCAGTCTCCTCCCCATTGACACCCGTCTCTTTTATTCTTTTTACCGACATCAACGCTCAATAACTCAGGATGAGCTGCCGCATTATCCGCAACAAGATGATCCCAGACATGCCATTCCCAGACAATAGTTCCTCCCCGGGTACCTGAGGGCTCCACTTCAATAATATGAACCGGCCAGATCTCTCTGGTTGTGTTGAATCCCATAGCATTCGCCTCCTGTGCTGATTTAACCTCCCAGGCAATAAGCAGTACATTACCATTTGGCATAGGCTCAACATCATGATGGGTAAGATACTCTGCGCTGTTGTATTCGAATTCCCAGGCGACTTCACCATCCGGATCTATTTTCTGAATAAGCCCGGCAGCGGCACCACCGTTCAGTTGTGTATTTGAAGCTTTTGCCGGCCGAAGAAGCTGTCCGTTCTCAAGCAGATACACAGAATAGCCACCCCGTCTGGAATTTTGCCACGTATAGACCTCTTGATTATCCTCATCAATCAGATAGGTAGTAGCGGAGTTATTGGGATTATATAGTGTGTACCCGCCGAAAGGGCCGGTTTGTCCCCATAAATTCAAGCATACCGCTGTGCATACAATAACTGTTAACGTTTTTGAATTAATCACCGTACACCTCCTTAACGCCCCGAAATTTTAATAAGTAAAAAAAATCTATTTTTATATAAAAAACACTTCTATTTCTAATGCTATTCTCACATACACTATATAACGCATTTTCCACAGCACTCTCATTCCCGGCAGAGTTATTTGATAATTACCGCTTTTTGAATAAGGGAATAATCATTAAAAGTGAGTTTAATGGAATAGAAGCCCGGTGACATATGCCTCGCATCCCAAAGACACGAATGGAGACCGGCGTTTTGTTTACCCTTGTACAAGGCAGCAACGTGCATGCCATTGCAATTGTAAACGCCTATCTCTACATCCGTTATGGCATCCGGAACTCGATAGTGTATGGTCGTGAACAGGTTGAACGGGTTAGGTGTATTCCACAGAGAACAGTTTCCGTTAACCTTCTTTATGGTGTGCGAAATTGCGATAGGGTCCATATATTTTGCCAGTTGAATTTTGAGTTCAGTATTTCTCTTTTGTGAAAATGATTTAACACCCGGTATTGAACCCATGACGCCAAGATTTATATCGTTCTCGATATTGGTGGTGAAATGCTGATCCGTATACAACTTGTTCTGATCAGCCAGCACATGACTTTCAATAAGTGGTTTCAGTTGATCCGCCATTGCTGAAACAGAATCAAGTGAGGCAGGCCCATGCACCATATGGTGGATATAATTCAGGTATATCTGTTTCAAGGAATCATTTTCCAGGATCCTTCTGTTGAGCGGCCTGCTCGCAAGGTTTGATATGGTGACAACATCCTGAGTAAATACATTCCAGTTATTGGAATATGAGCCGAAAGTCTCATTCTGATCCCAGGGGATCATGACAAACTGTCCGGTTGTTGAATCGTCATAGAAGTAGTAATTTCTTCCGGAACCGGTATAGCTGTCAAAGTGAGAGAAGACCATATTAAAGGCAAGTATTTTAATACAGCTCCGGAGATTCAAACAGGTACTCATGGTGGCAGCAAAGTCATCGTCGGAGGTATTGTTTAATTTGTCAATCATATCGATAAATGCCGACCAGTCATTGAGTTCCTCATTTGTTTTCAGCTCATATTTAGCCTCATAAAGAGCTTGATCCGCTCCCAGGTACTCCAGTCCGGCTCCCTTGTCACCCACTTTGTATAAATTGAAATCTTCATCTTCAAAATAGCGCTCGAGAAATGTCTTATCAACCTGCTCCACCTGGATATAGAGGCCAATCAAGTCCCCTTCCATATAGAGGTTCACAAAGGCAGTACGCGGTGCCGGCATATACCTGCGTGCTATCTTGTAGCTGATAGCCTCGCGCATAAAACTGGGATCTTTTACACAATTGCTGAAATTCAGTTTTTTTAAATCATAGAAGGTATAATCTTTATATTTATCAAACTTGATTTTAAACGGTTTCTTACGGGTATTCTGTGACATGGTAAAGGAGGAGTTACCCTTGTACCGGACACCGACACTGTCAAGGACAATATCACCATAAGTAAATTTTGCCGGCATATATTCCTGCCCGTTGTTATAGTTTATCATAAGCTGGTTTTCCCAGTCATCGACATAAAATTCCAGGTAATAGGAGTACACCTTCGACTCGTCAAAAATAAGTCCGCTGGAATCGCTGAGCTCACCGAAGGTAAATGATATAAAACCAAGGATGATTCCTGCTGTCCACACCTTAACGTCCATCAACTTCCCCTTCCTATGGGAAAACCGGTATTTATAAAATGCCATCCTCTCACGCCCCGTTTTAGGGAGGGGGGGCCATGTAGTGAGAGGACGGCTCTGGCGCACACCTTTCGGTGCATTTTACTGTATCGGTTTAATCTGTATTATTTCCCGATCTCGTTTGTTTTCCTGTTCGTTATTTCGTTATACTGACTCTCTTATAAACTCCATACCCTCCATATTCAGACACTATAAAGTCACCCTCTCCGGTTCCCGGGAACGGGGTTTACGGAGAAGATGACTTCCTTCCACCCAAATCAGAAACATCCGGAGATATATTTCTTTTCTTACCATTCCCATTGATATTCTGGGTCTCTTTCCAGTCTTTATCGGTCGAATGGGTATTTAACCACTCTTCAATATCCGGCGGTACAAAAATCAAGTGGTTATAATTCACCGAAAGGAAATCAAATTCAGCAAGATTCATAATTGATGAAGGCAGAGAATCAATCCTGTTATCACTGAGATCTAAAAACCTTAAATTAGTGAGATTACCTATCGAGCTTGTAACTCTGTCAATCTCATTTCTTTTGACATTTAAATATTCCAGAGACGTAAGCTTTCCAATCTCAGGCTGGACTCCTCTCATATGGTTTTCACTCACATTCAGATGCTTCAACTTCTTAAGATTGCCGATAGACGGCGGAAGCATGCGAATCCTGTTTCTCATCAAATTGAGGTATTCCAGTGACGCTATTTCACCTAATTCAATCGGAATAAAATCGATAAAGTTATAATTGAGAATAAATTCGGAAATTCTCAGATTGCGAATCTCTCTCGGTAACCATGCTATACCCATATGCGTGAGATTAAGGACATCGATACGACCGTTTTTCTTTGTCGTAACGAAATCAACGGAAACATCAGTTTTCCCTGCAGAATCAAGAATCATACGAACGATAACCGTATCGCGCCAATATTCGAAGGGCAGAAAGAATACTCCGACATCAACCATTTCAGCGGGCTCCACCTTCACAGCTTCACTGTCAACCACACCCAGCGTAGAATCGCTGCTGATGATTCTGAGCGTCAACATACCGGGTGGTACATATTCAAAGGCAAATGCACCTGTTATATCAACCTTCGCTGCATGCTCCAAGCCATACAATTGAATGTAGACATCGACACTGTCCGGTATATTCTCACGTTCAACGACACCGCTGAACCCGGCAACGGGCTGCAGCGAAAGCGCACCGAGATCGGTAATCCCCGTATCTTCCGTGGTGGTGGATTCCTTTACACACTCAACTAATAACGCATTGGAAACGCCGTCATAGAGCTCAATGAGATAGATGCCGGGATTCACAGAATCGATTTCAAACTGACCCTTCGAGTCAGTAACCGCATCTGGAATCTTCTGTGTGCTGATAGCCGCAGTATCCCTTAAATATCCTTTATCTCGAATATACACCCGCACATTTTCCGCAGGGGAGCCGTCCGGATTCGAAACCGTGGCAACAACCATACCGTTACCCGCCTGGGATCCGGTTCCGGCTGTGTTATCAGGGGTGACCGTACAGCCGGCAAAGAACCAGAGTATTACCGGCATCATTGACAGAAATTGTGTGCTATTTTTTAACAGATTCATACCAATACTGCATCTCACCTATTTTTTCTCGTCTGATTTTTCTTTCTCATATGAAATCAAAGGAAAAAGCTGAAAATTCACCTGACATACCAGTTCGGAATCACTTTTATCGTCAACCACCATGGTTAACAATTCTTCCTTAAAAATCCGAATCCGCTCTTTCAGCCTGTGGAGGCATTTCACAGAAAGCCCCAAGGTCAGGGAGCTTATTTCACGGAGCTCACGGGGAGCGCCTTCAATTGCCTCACCTGCCAGACCGACCATCTGCGAATGAAAGTTCCTCAACGCTGCCGACGCCATCTCATACTCGGATGAAATAACCGCATCCTTCTGTATAAGACTGCCGTTTTTATCTCTCTTTAAAATCCCGACACTCAATAAGAACTCAACGGACTTTTTGGCCTGCTGAGCCGTTATCGGCGGACTGAGGCGACGCGCTATCCATTCATAATCCTCTTTAAAATCGGGTAATGTCACCATTTCACGAATCGCCGAATGATACCACTTTGAAAAGAACTCGTAATGATCCTCACCAAGAAATTTAATACCGGAGCGTCCCCGTATACGGATCATCTCGGTAAATGCTTCATTCTTTTCAGTATTATCTTTACTGTTTACAAATTGGACTAATGTCTCGAAATATTTCCTTTCCCGATTCCTCATTTTCATTGCAGAAGCATATTTGTTCATCACCGGAAACGTCAGATTTCTTCGGCCTGAAATAATATCCTTCAAGACGCTTGGTGCAACCCCGCTTTTTTGCGCAAAGTACCGGTATGAAAAATGGCGGCTCCGCTTCTTCTGAAAGGCATAATAATCCTTCAGAAACAGCTTGTAGTCCGTATAATTAAAAATGGTGATTTTTTTATTATTGTTATTCATAACGGTAATATAATGCTATGATTTTATCTAATACGCAATGCGATTAAACCCACTTCTCACTAATATATCAAAAATTGATATCAAAAACTAAAAAAAATAATGTCATTTTTCACCTAAATGCGAACATAATACTACTTAATGCATTGATTTTATTTAAAATATAACAGCAATACATTGCGTACAGTACGTTATATGCGAACATTATCACATGCTTTAAAATACAATAATCAGACACACCACCTCTGCGTTCCTCTTATAGCCCCCTTTTTATTTTGTATGCAGTTATAGAACGATAGTACTGGTAACCGGAGATTAAACGAGTATCATTGACAGGTAGCGTTCTTCGTCTATATTCCTCTCGTTATCCCTGCTAATCTATCTAAAAAATGAGTAACGTTACCGCGTCCTACTACAATTCTATAAACCGGTACTATATCTCACCTCCCAGATTCTTCTGTCTGAACAATCCCGGAGGTATTGATTCACTGTAAATGCAAACCATAATTATAATAACAGGTCTGGTATCAAAGTCACATACCAGACCTGACACACATACACTATTACCCCATACGCAATAGTATATACCAGCAATGAGAAATAAAGATTTTATTTACACCCTCATATTAGAGTGTAATTTATTTCAATAATAATTGAGATCGGGAATAATTGATATCGAGTGAAAGAATCCCGAATTACTCTTTCACCGCAAGCATAAATCTTTTTGTTACTTTCTCATGCGGCTTTCCGCTATCTTTCCCAAGGGGCCATTTCACACATTCACCGAGCGCCAGATACGCTCCGGCCCCAACAAACCGGTTATTAAAATTTCTCCCGTTCCAGACATAGTTGAGCGTCTTATTCTTTTTATTGAATACCATGGGCTTTGCGGAGATAACCTCATTACCCACTGCATCAAAAATGAACAGCTCCCCTTCAAGAAACAAATCTTTCAGGGTTTCCAGATCCGTTTCATCAGGAATAATCTGAATTAACATACCGATAAATACGGTATTTCCCTCATCATCAACAATGGTCTGGAGCTGAAGATCCTGTAGTTTGTTTTCCAGGTCAAACAACTCAATTATATCGTCAGGTATAATGTTTATACTACTATTATTGGTAATACTCCCCAGATCAAGGGGTGAGATCGTAACGGGGTCGAGACCGATAACCACCGCCTTGAATACCACATTGACTTCTCGACGTCTGTTATCCGGATTATTCTGATAATTATTCTCGGTTCCTCCGTCATCACTCTCACAGATATCACCAATCCAGTCCTTTTCATGGATCCAGATTGAATCACCTGCTCTGATACCTCCGGCATCACTGTTAACCTGGTCGAGGGCGAATTTCATCGTTTTTTCATCGATAAATTCATATTCTCCCTCGCGTATGGTCACCGAATAGTTCTTGTTCTGCGGTGTGTCGAGAAAATAAAACGGTTCTTTCGCATCATCATCAAAGGTTATCTTCTCTGAAAAAGCAACAAAGAGGGTATCGGTTGAATCCGCTATCTGGAAATCGATTACAAAGGGTGAACGATATGTCTCTCCTTCATATTTCAAATTTTTATACACGATTATCGGCGCGACCTTATCAAAAACAGGCACTTTACCACCCATAACCCAGCCTCCCTGATTCAGAATGGTCTCTTTTATAGCAATACTGTCTTCATCAGTGACATAAGTAATAGGCTCCTTAGACAAATCCTGCTCGACTATAAGGGCGATCCCACCGGAAACCCTGTCATACTCTTTTATCTCGAATTCACGAAACGCGGGAAGGGTCAGGATATCGGAATCTATAATCTCCTTCACCATATCATCGGTAAGGTCTCCATCAACTTTTATATAGATACTATCGATATGCCCTTCAGCATCACGGTCAAAATAGTAGGCGCATTCCACAGCAATAACGCCGCTCAGCAGAAAGGGAACAGTCACACGCAGTGTATCCAGCGGCAGCTTGGGATTGCGAAAGACTGCGACAATGCTGTCTGTTGCGTGGTGCTGCAGCGTGCCGTCACCGACATCGGGCGTACTGTCAATCACCCGCGGAAAGGTATACGCCCAGTAGCTTCCCTTATTCTCAAGGGTATAATTTTCCTTATCGTTGCTGCTGCCCTTGGTATGGGTAACCTCTACTTTAACACCGGTATAGCCATAGAGCCAGTCCACCTGATACTCGGAGAAACGGATCTCAATCTCTTCCATGGTTTCATTGACAGAAGAGACCTCACTCCCATTGTAGCAAAATTCAAGATTTCTGCCCCAGCACTCCACTTTGAACGTGTCCGGCAGATCAGGGGCGCCGTCCTCAATAACCACCTCGAACTCAGTATGGGTGGAGGTGTCCTTCTCCACCGTTATGGTGTCCCCTATTTCAGTTATTGAATCCACAAAAATATGATAATCGATATCAAATACAAAAGGCGTTGTTTCGCCCTCAAGCGGGAACAGATCGGCAAAGGTAAAGCCCGTTGAATCCCATGAGCCGACCGGATCGATACCGTTTATCGCGATATCTGTCGGGTATGAGGTCTGCGTCTGGTTAATTACCGTCAACACACTATCCATAATAAACTTCATTAAAGTATCATACTCGGTATTTTCAAATGCCCAGAGGTTACTGCTTGGATTGTTTGTGGAGTAACCGTTCGTCTGAACATTATCAGTAAAATCGATAAGATCCTGCGGAGCATTTCCATCCCGGGTAAAGAAAATGGTAAACGTTGTTGGCACACCGGTACCTTCCACATAGGCATCAGGATCATAAGGTGGCTGGTTGGCGGCACCGTCGGAAAGAAAGATGACATAATGGCATTCTTTTGCATACTGTGAAGACAGCATGGCATGTTTCGCAGCATCAAAACCCGAATTAATATTGGTCCCTGATCGGTTATCGTTGATATTGGAAGGTATATAACTTAGGTTTACATAAGGATTATTACCGGTAATCGTGTCGGTTTCCAGCCATTTTTTTAGTATTTCATACCCCATTTCTCCTGCAGGCGCATATGAGGAATCGAGCCTTAACAGCGGAATATATGCGCCAATTGCCTGTTGGGGACATTGTACGAATTGATCGCTGTCAGTGGGATCTAAATAGAGGTATTTTCTGAATGCAGCAAAACCAACTTCAGCCTTTGGAAATTTTGCATATAATGTATCAATCAGATCGCGGGTGACATTAAACCGGTTCCCCCACTTATCCATCGGGTTGCCACCCATTCCACTGCTCATACTTGTAGAATTATCAATAACAAAAAATATAGTCGGTGTGGAAACCTGTACCGGAACGGAACCTTTGGGAGTGCCCACATAGATGTATTTACTCATTGCCACCATTTTCTCATTAACCACAATGGTACTGTCGTTCAGATGTTCGGGCTGGCCTTTATAGGTGAACTTGCAGACCTCCTCTGCAACAGTCAATCCCAGGAATAAAGTAAAAATTACAGCCAGAATCTGGATGTGCATTTTTCTACCGATACATACCTGTGGAATAAGCTTCTCCGCCATATATTCCCCTCTTGAATTCAGCAGTATAGCCCTGCGTTTTAAATGCCCCCGCAAAAACATGAGGAATGTTTCTGCGTATTCATACCCCGTACTGTTTCACCATTCCCTACTATAATTATGTAACGATTGTGTAACAATACTATAGATTAATATAGGTCAATCCGGAAGAAATATATGCAAAAAACCACAATCCAAGCCGAGATAATCAAGGTATTGTGCGAACTTTGTACCTTGTAACAAATTGATTTTAAAAAAGTTGTAGAGTTGTGTTTATGCGAACGGAAAATGATGTGCGAACATTTGGAAGGTCTGTCACTTTTATAATTTGAGAGCTATAGCCATACTGTAACAGCAATTAATAAAAATTTCAAATCAATACTGCTCACGTTCAAATTTGTTTAAAATATCCTGAAAAATCAGTTCCGCCTTTTCTTCCACGGCCTCACTTGACTTCATGGCTACAATATACCGGAGATGAAAAGGCTCTTCAGGAAGGTTATTTTTCCGTGGCTGATAGAAGTTCCGGCAATTGCCATAGGTGTTTTTATCAAATACTGCATAGGCGTAGAATTCACCCGGTGTATTTTTAAATGCACTTCTTTTATAACACCGCAGGGATATTCCTTTGAAATTATCAGGCTCATCCACCTGCTTTACCCTGTCAAAATTGTTCCAGACAATTTCATATGCAGACTCTTCAACTGACCTGCCCGGTGTATTCTGATCGACAATCACTTTAATTTCAGAATTAAACGTTTGCCCGAAGGGGTCATATAATGGTTGTAATGGCAACGGTCGTATTTCTTCATTTCTGATTTCAACATCCAACGTATAATCGTATATCCTCCGTAAAGGATGTACTACGATTTTTACCGGCTTATAAAAGGAAAATTCAGCGGAGAATATAAACGTCGGTATAGCCCGTTTACTATCAGAGAAATCGGATACTGCCTGCCACGTCTCTTTACGAGATATCAACTCATCCTGTTTGAACAGTATCGGTGCCGATTGCTTATTCGGCAACAACACAAGCTGCACGGAGTCCTTATTGATGCACTCTCCCGGCAGGAAACATACCGCAGACAGTGCAGTATAATCCCGAAGGAACGACTCATTATACATTCCTTTCACCGTATGTACATTTTCCAGCAGACGGAATCCTTGCTGAATCTGAGCAGCCTTAACAAGATTAATCCCCTTTAACCACAATGCTTCCGCCTGTCGTTCCGGAAACATGGCGTATAAAAAGTCGGCGATACTATCCGCCTTTGTAAATGCAGAATCTACTTCCAGTTGATACAGATGGTGCCAAATGATTCCACAGAGAAATGAAAAGGCAAAGTCAGTGTCGGCACCCGTACGGAGAGAATCAATCTGGCTCAACGCATAATAGAGTGTTGTGGTAACAGTATTCTTTAATGCGGGAGATTCCCAATTTGGTTTCCAGTATCTGCAATAGGGCTCCGCATGCTGATGAACAACATCAACAATATTGATTATTTTTTTCTTTTCCGCCTGATTATCCGGTATATCTTTGACTGACAATGCAAAGGCTACCTGAAAAAAAAGGCAGAGAGCAGCAGAACTCATAACCACTGCACAGGGTATCCTTTGCTTATAACGCATATACAAAATTACCTCTCATGTAAAAAATGTACCGGTTAAATACTCAAAATACATTTTACCATTCTCACCTGTTAACATCACCTTTCCCGGTATATAATTTATTACTCTCCAACAGCAATTCTCACCGTAACCCATTGTCTTATTTTAACCGGTGTGGGTTTGTTGGTATAAGGCCGCATGTTACTTCTTCTCATTCCATCATATCCCATACCGCCGCCAATCATTCCTCCCGGCGGCAGCATACCATGTCCGGGAAGGCCACGCGGTTTTCCCGGTACCACATTGTCAAATTCCATTTCCGGTGTTTCAAAAAAGACAGCCACCCCGGAATCCGATCCCGGGTTGAGCGCGTATTTAAATTGTTCATCCGTCCGGAGAGGAACTTTCAATTCGTATATCAGTTCCTTACTATGCAAAGCAACCCGGGATTCTATACCATACTGCTTTGCCTGAGCAGTCAGCATGTACCGGGTAAAGGTATGCTTCTTTCCCAACATCTTTCTCAACTGAAGGATTTCCAAGCCCCGGTTAGCAAACCGTAAATCCGGAACAGGCAGTTTTGTATCCTTCCCCTTGGCTATTCTTGTGAGAGGAAAATCCTGTTTTTTATTTTCCAGAGGGAACCGTATGCCAAAGGATTTTTTTCTTTCCCCGGCAGGACCAAAAGAGACAATAAATCCAAAATGCAGTATCTGCATCTGAAGTTGTTTGTCCTGTGTCGCAAGCAACACGTACAGAAAGGTGCTGTCATTTTTAACACCGATGGTATATTTTTCACCCTCGAAATAAATTTTGGCATCCCGCCATTCTGTATCATTCCCGTCAACTTCAAGTTTCCCTGCACACCACTTACTCTCTACTATGAAATCACCGCAACTAAGGCTAATAATTATTGAAAACAAAATAAAGAGGGACAATCCCCGTTCGTACCTGTGTATGGCTACCATTCTTACTCTTTTCGAAACTGCGGTTCCCGGCCGGAAGCATGCGGGAATAACATTTCCGGACAGTCACTAATTAGATGACAGATCCAGCAAAGATGTTACTGAGATTGTACAATAAAACTACATTGAAGCTACATGAATTTGCAGGTTTTTTACTCAGGCACTGCAATTTTAAGGATATCAGCAGAATAACAGTACTACCGGGGAACTGCTGCCGTTGTTCCGGAAAGTGTCACTGCAAAAGGCACTTTCACCTGCACGGTAAACCGGCTGTCAAAAAGGGCCAAGTCATGAGACCGACGGTAAGCCATAATCTCCTTTTCCCCCTCATGAAAATCCAGAATCACCGACTGACTCATCTGAGTGCTATATCCGTGATTCATGGAAGAGACATTGATAAAGTGGGTTTCTCCGTTGTAATACATGTCCTCAGAGGCAAAGGGGTAGTAGTGCTGGTGACCGCAGAGCCAGAGGTCAATACGGTACCTGCTTAAAATTTCTTCAATCATTTCACGCGGTTCAATGTACCGGACAGAATCGGTTGAATCACGGATAGTGCCATAGACTAACTGATGGGTACACACGACAATAATTTTATCCTGATTCCGGGCAAGCTGGTCAATGAACCATACCAGGATTTCTTCA
This sequence comes from uncultured Fibrobacterota bacterium, assembly GCA_964543525.1. Classification (GTDB taxonomy): domain Bacteria; phylum Fibrobacterota; class Chitinivibrionia; order Chitinivibrionales; family JANQEN01; genus CBDVBE01. The sequence goes on from CAZIYW010000062.1 coordinate 29,887, forward strand.
CTGATATTTCCCACCGGACTGTCCTGCTCGTCGGAGAGCATAAAAAAGACAACATTCCCGTCAACCACCTTGTATGATTGCAAGGGATTGACAATAGAATAATACGATTCTATATCGCAATAAAAATATTCGTGATTACCGATAATTTCATGCCACTGGGGAACAGTACTGGCATTTCTGAGGGCACGATACTTAAAAAACTCCTCGGGCATACCGTTGTGCGCAATATCACCAAGCGTCAGGCCATAATTTATGGGACCGAGACTTTGCAGATCGGCAAGTGCAAGGGAAAACCAGGCCTCCCCGTCATAACCGTCTTCTGTATGGCCGATATGAATATCGGAGCAGACAAAAATCCGTTTGGTTGGAGGAGGTACGATTTCAACGGGAATATCACAGGGGGTATGGTAGGCGCAGCCGGAGGTCAATGCGAGACCCGAACCGAGTGCGCCGGCGCTTAGTTTTAAGAAACTGCGTCTGTCTATTATTTTTTGCGGCATAAATACCAATACCCGAACATTTGATTATTGAAGGGGTTGCTCTGTCCCTATAAACAAAGAAGTAATATAATATCGTGACATAGCAGCTAACCTGAATTATTCATAAATTACCCCATTGTCAAATAAAGCGCGTGCATTCGCATTACCTCACAGGTCGGTAAACTCGAAATATTTATCATTTTAGAACTTTTTTAACATTTTTCCTGTAAATTTAAGGATTTTCTCCTTTTCTCGGCATACCATTCCCCGACTTTTTCAGCATGACCATTTTACCTGCTGACACCGGTGTAAAAACAGCGTAATCCCACCGGTTTAAAAATCGAGGGAT
>CAZIYW010000063.1:0-30327 GCA_964543525.1 uncultured Fibrobacterota bacterium
TTCATCTGCAACCCTATGAAACAGAAGTTATTGTAACTCATATCCGGCGGCTGATCTATTTCAAAATTTCCATAGAGATAATTTTCCGAAGGATCTGTACCTTTTATTGTCACATAGAGTAACGAGCTGTCCGAATTCTGTACATAACTGAACCATTCTTTCTGTGACGGCAGTTCGCATACCATGTCACTGTCATTGTAATCGTCGATAAGAATCGCCGGTTTCATGGTACCTGAGACCTCAAAACTAATGCTGTCATATTTTTTTTGACCGGTGCTGTTTTCCGCACACAGATAGAGTACATGATTCCCGATCGGGAGCTTGGAGCCGTCAACAGAGAAAAAACTGCTCTCAAACGCGCCGTTACAGGAATCATCAAGTGACGGGACACGCAGCAGGCTATCCTTTGTACCTATGCTGTAATACATGCCGGCAATAGTACTTTGACTTTCGCATGCGGTAAACCATACCCGCATGGTGTCATTCTCCGGGCTAAGGTCGGTTGATTGCGCGCCTGCATGAAAAACATCGGGAGCAGCGGTACCGGCGGTTTTGTTGTTATAATCGAGCACTGTGATTGAATAGGGAGGCAGAAAAAAGGGATCCGCATAGTTCCGGCCAACCCGGTATGAGCTCGGCCCGCAGTCGGGCATGGCAAAAGCCCCGGCATCATCGCCCCACCATACGAATTCACGGCGGCCCCAGGAGATTACATCGATATTTGTAAACGACCATATCCCTACTACATTATTTTTAACTTCAAGGGTACTGTTTGTGGTATTGAGCAATAACACACGAAACGATTTACTGCCGAGCATACCATAGGCGCGAAGTCCAGAGCTTTTATCATAGGTACCCTTTACAGTACGCTGTACCGAATCGTTCTGCTGAATCCAGATCGCTTGCGGAATATGTGTTCCCCAGAATGCCGCTGATGGAGCCATTTTAAAGGAAGAATACATTGCACTGCCAATCGGATTAAACAATGAAAGTGAACCAAAGGAGCCGTCAGGTCCCTGAGAGAATCCCTCGTATGATTCCCAGACAAGTGTCACACCGCGATACCCTGTCTGCTCAACAAAGCTACCGTATAAATTGGCCAGAACAACACTGTTCACCGGAGTATTTAACAGGCTTGACATGACAACAGAGCTGTTATACTCACTGAGAAATATCAGGACACTGTCCGGGTTGAGCAGATGACTGGTAATGTAAGTTATAACGTGCGGTATTTTATTGTATAGTTCATCTGAAGCTGCAATCATGGCAGCAGTGTCCGGAGTTTTGTCAAAATAGTAAGGATAGGTGTGGAAATCGATGCCGTCACAATACTTTTTACCATCAGCTTTTTCAGCAGCGCCGACAATTTCGCAGAAGGTCTCCATCCATGACTTGTTATTAAACTCACCGCTTGCCGATTCATCAACGTCAGCGCCGGCCATAACCGGACCGAAAATCTTTATGGTTGAGTCAACCGCTTTCATAGCTTTTGCAAAGAGAAGGTATTTTTCAGCATACATTGCAGCGCTGACCGGCCCGGCCTCTTCCCAGGTACCATCCATTTCATTACTGATCTGCCAGAATTTGATACCATAATTCTTAACCGTGTTGGCATAATGTACCCAGGCGGCAGCCTCCTGAGGTGTGCCCAGCGCATAGTTGACACAGATTACAGGTGTGGTGCTGTAGTCGAAGCTGTTGATATATCCCATAAAGGTGTCGAAATCCCAGGTAAGGAAATCCCATTTGGGATGTTTTTCACTGGCTGCCGACGAACCCATTGCAACTACCTTTGTCTGCCCGGCGGGCGGGTTGAAGGCTTTCTCGTTTTTTGTTATCTGTGAACCCTGATAAAACCCGTAAACCTCTTTTATCTGTACACCGCTGCCATTGACCTCCGTAGCCACGATACGAAGATATGCTGTCGCTGTTGAACCGGTCAATTTTACAGCAGTGACTCTCTGACTGTTTCCCGTTGTCGTGAATACCGTTTTCCACCTGTTAATATCGGTTTGGTGCGGTCCGGGATAGAATGTCGAAGTCCCCTGCCATATCTCTATTGAAAATGCTTTTGCGTAATGCTCACCCCAGTGAATAACCAGCGAATCCACTTCGACTGCCGGGCTGAATTCAAGATACAGATAGGGCGCTTTCCCCGTTATAAGCGGATCGCTCCACCAGAAGGTCGAAGTATCACCGTCAGTGACGTGGGACCAGGCCTCTTCGCCGTAATGGTACTTCGAAGTTCCCCGATGCCGCGTCCTGCTTATAAATCCGGGAGTATACACGCTGCTGCTGCATACCCACACCCCGTCACTGTTGTATCCGCCGCTGCCGTTGAAGTGGTAATTATTCGAGATGGAACCGTTGGGAAACCGTAATAGACCGTATTTCCCGGTCTGTAATCCCTTCTTGATATTTTCATAGGTACCCGAGCTGTTCCAGACCGGCAGGCAGGTGCCGTTGAGGTGTTCTGGAACTATCTGTGAGCCGGGTTTGCTTACATTGAAAGTGACGTCAATTGCAGATATTTGCATTGATAACATAATAAGAGGCATAACTGCCATAATTTTGTATTTCATTGGAAACTCCGTGGAAAAAATCGCTCTTCATCAGCCTTTATTTAAAGTATACTTTATTTCGGTTTACTTTTCACGGGGATAATATTGACCTTTCCTCCGATACGGACAGATGTCCTTTACTACCATTTAAAAGTAAATGAACAGGCAGGGTATGGAACCCACAAAAGATGCGTCCTTAATTAACTGATAATTTATGTTGTGGAATCTTTATGAATGAACAGGCTTTTATCAATCCACCCTTACAGACGCAAACGTATCAATCCGCTCATCCGGTTCAAGCGTAATAAGTCCAAGCTCCGGACGGTTGAAGCAGTTGGCGCCAGCGCTTACCGGTTCCAGCGCAATAGACGTCCCGTCGTTTGGAGAAAAAATCTGTACATATTTGAAAAAGTTGGTATCCTGCAGAAGAGTAATGGTACGATCGTCTTTGCTCAGGTATACCGTCCCGTCTGACGGTGCGGTAACGGCATTGTCAATAACAAGGGAGGTAATATCAACACCTTTTGAAAAGTCGAATGGGGAGTCATTGCATTCCAGTAATCTTCCTGTGGGAATATGCAGGCTGTCTGTTTCAAGATAGTGTGATGAGTCCATTTTGAGAATTGCGCCTTCAATTGAACCGTCAAAGGTAAAATAAGGATGCCAGCCAAAAGAGAGGGGTGCTGCTTCTGTCCCCGGATTTATAATCTCAAATCGGACGTTAAACTCCTGGTTTTTAAGAATATATGTTACCGTTAAGGTCAGATTAAAAGGATATCCCCGCATTTGATCGCTTGTAAGGGTATATTGCAGAGATACGGAGCAGCTGTCCCTGGTACACTCCTGACAAATATTTCTGAACTGCTTATCATAGACATAGCCATGCATGGTAAGATTTTCATTTGGTGCATTCAAATCAAGATTGTGACGTGTGTTATTAAAAGTATATTCTCCATGAGGAATTGCATCGTTAAAAGGGAATAGAATCCTTCCACGAAAAAGAGGATTTGTACCGATTTCATCATGAGAATCGCTGAAAAGAATACTGCGCACCGTATCGCCGGATACCAGATGTAATGTATGTACCGTTGCTCCCAGATCTGGAATGATTTCCGCATACTCTCCGGTTGACTCATTTTTCATAATGAGAAAAGCGAGATCATCTCTCCTCTCTGTGAAGATTGTAAAGCTCATTTATCCTCAATTCTTTATGATATTTTGGTAAAAGCCAATGTCAATTAATGAACCCGTTAAGACCGAATGATATTGCCGGACCAATGTAATTGCCAAGCGGATGCTCGCGTACACGCTGTTCTTCGGAAAACTGGATGGGGCCTGCCTCTATCTGAAAACCTGTCCGTATATACTTTTTAAGAAAAGGCAGCATAAAAGGTATTTTTAATATAAGTGATGCGTTTGTTGTTGCAGGAGTGGTGTAATTTTTTATTTTATTGGAGCCTACATCCAGGTATTTAAGTATAGAGCCGTCACGATTTTCAAGTTTTAATGCTGCATAGAACGATCCGTTCTCCGGAACACCATACGCTATGTCAGCACCTATATTCCTCGGCAGTAGGTAGCGCACTTCTTTATTTTGAGGTGTAATAGCCATATTCCCCCATAGAGTGGCGGAGAATTTTTTATAAGAGATTTTGTACGAGGCTTTCCCGCCGAACATTAAACGGGCCGCATTGGTTATGGTATCCTGCCGTATAATATTTTTCTTGCTGCCCCAATCAAATGTTTCCCACAGCGGTTTTTCACAGTAATGCATCCAGACACGGGCCTGAACCGGAAAGAACAACGTATCATCATATTGTATTGCAGAATGAAGCGTGGCAACATCATACTTTTTTGAGGTATAGTCAATCTGTTTGGTAACATTCCAGAACGTATAATCACGCCCTTTTGGTATATAATGCCATCCAGGGTTGATGTTAATTGTAATGGTAGGTATTTGAATGTAGTCGATATTCAGAGACCCGCCGATACGGTAATTACCAAAGACATTTCCTGAGAGTGTCCACCTGAAAACCTGCGGAATCAGTCCGTCTATCGTTGCATTTAAACGGGTTGAAGGTGACAGACGTGAATCCTTATGGTGGCTCAATTGTGCGTTTACATTCTTGCGCAACTGACGCTGCCACGTAATGTCCCAGCGTTCGTCTGTATATTCGGTGAAATTAATATGATCATAAAAATCTTTATGGTAATCAAAAATAAAATCAATAAGGAGCTTACTCTTGGGGAGTGAAAATATCAGTGACGGGGCAATCAGGTACCCGCTGCTGAAAATAGGCGAAAAATAGTACGGCGTGGTTCCCCAGTGTTTGTAACTCATTGTTTTCAGGCTGGTTGCAGTTATAGAACCGGAAAGAGCATACCCGCCTATAAATTCATATGCCAGCCCCTGCTGATTAAAAGCCATAGGCTGCTTGTTTTTCTTTTCATAATATTCCCAGTGTGAATCGAAACCATCTGAGTAGTGGTCAACATAACGGTAACCGAAGTAGAGATCCAGCGGAGAATTGGGAAAAGTGGCGGCAGTGGCAAAAGTGGTAAAATGGTCGCGGTTCTCCTGCTCAAGCCCCTCATATGCGTTCAGCATTAATTCACCGGTTTCACCGCCGATTGCAGCTGCAGCTTCCCAATGGAACAATGAATCGCTTTTTTCCAGGGTATCTATCTTCATTTCATTTAAACCCTGTAATCTTGAGAGAACTGAAAAAGGGAATCGGTCAAGCGGATTGCCAAATACAATAGAATACATGTTTAGTGATTGATCGGGGTATTCCTGATTATAGAGTACTGTATTGAATCCATCAAGGTGTATTGGCGTATAAGGGTTATTCTCCGCTGAAATCGGCCTGAAACAGATTAAACTGAAGATGAACAGGCAAATAAAATGGTAATAGATTCTGGAAATTCTTCTTAACATAGCCTCAGAAAACCACTCCGACCGTTAAAGATACATTACCGGTGATAAAAGGTTCCGGTGATGAGAACATGATATTACCATACAGGGGAAGGGCAATTAAAACCCGTTTTATCTGGTATATTGGCTCTACACCCCCGAGGACGCCAAACTCATTTTCAGATTCACGAAGAATGACAAAAAGTTTCTCAGGTTTAAAATCACCTCTGTCTATCATTGTATTTGAAAGCCCCAATCGCGGGCGAATGATGAATTTTTCTTTAATGATAGGGATATCATAGGAGACGGTCAGTGCCATACAGGCAATATTCAGGCCCTTGATAATAGTGTTGTATTTCGCTGTCTGCTCGTTTTCTTCCATGTCGATCTCGCCTCCCTCGACACTGAACCGGACAAGCATCCGGGGAAGGCTGGTTGGAAAATCTACATGGATTCCGCTGGTAATGAACGGTTTCCATATATACCCGCCCCACTTGACCGGATAGTGGAAGGTTGCACCGGCATGCGGCGCTATCAGTATGGTTTCTTTTTCCGGCACGGTTTGAGAAGTCGAATCGTTCTGTTTTTGTCCATAGGAAGTGGAATACAGCAGGAAAGCCCCTGTTGCAATGAACAAAAATTTACGAATTGACGACTGTTTAAATACAGGGAAAGTTCCGTTATTCATATTCCCCCGAAAATAAAAATAGTCGGATTTTGAAAATACAGTGAGATGCATCATATATTTTCATTACAACTATTGTTTATAGATTAATAAAAATATACTTTTCAATACATTACGTGTATAAGAATGTCAAAATTTTCGCTAATTCATTACCTGAGGTTGACAGGGGTACTAAAAATGATTATTATATTATATAGAACCGCATATTATATCACTGCATATCAAAACCATCCTTTTATTGAAAGGTAGAATGTTATGAGGAACATAATCGGGGGATTACTCATACTTGTTGTGACCGGTGTCTTTTCTTTTATTCAGGCAGACCTCCTATTCGAAGATAATTTCGATAATAATGATAACTGGGTTGTTGCTATAGGCCAGCCCACCGGAACGGTTTCCGGTGGAAAGTATACAATTCAGAGCAACGCCTCAAGTATCACTCTTCTGAAACACAGCAGCACGTTCAGTTCCTTTACCTACACCGTTAAAATGAAGATAGAATCGGCCAATACGCAGGGGTGCGGTGTACTGTTCTGCATGCAGGATAACTATGCCAGTTATATGTTTTGTGTTATGGCCAACAAACAGTACTATTTCGGAAGATGGGAAGTTGTTGGAACACAGGTGTCATTTAAAACACTGGTAGCGGACTGGAATTCATTCCTGACGGATTCGGACAATATAATTCAGATTAGTAAATCAGGGAGTGATATCAATCTTTTTGTTAACGGTGTGTATCTTACCAAAGTGTCGGACAATACTGTTGGCGACGGCGCAATCGGCCTGGCTGTCGGATCCGGTGAAAAAGCATCTTTTGATTATGCCTGTGTAACGGATGATGTTAAGGAGGGACAGGCGAACACCTGGTTTTCCGATGATTTCGAGGATAGTGATTTAGATGGGTGGCGGCTGTTGAAAGGCAACGGTACTGTAAAGGCTGAAAGCGGGGTGCTGAAAATTGCACCTGTCGACTCAACCGTTATGCTTTACACAAATGGAGCTTATAAGGATATGCCATGCACCACTGTCGTGGAATATAAAGACGGGAATAAAGCCCTGCTGTACGGCATATTATTTCTGGATATTAAGCCTTCACAGACCATTAACTCCTATTATTTCTTTATCAACGGTAATAGAAGCTATATTGTTTTCTCCAATTCACAGTCAGGGACATTAAAGGCCCATTCGGATATTACCGGGGTTAAGGATACTCTTATTGTGACTAAAAACTATGAGTTTATTGTAAACGGTACTATGCTGGATGACTCAACCTTTTCACAGGGACTTGATTTTAACGCGGCCGGTGTCTATGTTGATCCCGGATTAAGTATCGAGTTTGATGATTTCAGCGTCGGGGAAAACACCGGTACACCGATTGTGCATAAACCGATTAAGAGTCCTGTTGCCGCCGTGAAACCGAGTTATATTCTTGGTGGCTCCGGCATTATTTATGATACGCGGGGAAGAAAAGTAGCGACTTTTAATAACGGCTACCGGGATAAGCTGAAGGATTTGAGTGCCGGACCTTACTATATTGTCATTCCCAATGGGGGTAAGAATCATATAATACGCCGTGCAGTAATTAATAGTCAATAAACACGTCCCGGGAAAATAATAACTCATAGATAAAAGAAAGGGCTTCGACAGTGTCGAAGCCCTTTTTGTAAACGTTTATAAATCAGGTTATACTTTTGACATGGTCTTAAGGCATTTCATACAGATTTTAACTTTCCTGCGGGTTCCGTTAATAACCATCTTGATGGTACGAAGGTTCGGATAAAAAACACGTCTGTTTACGTTATGTGCGTGTGAAACCGATCTGCCTGCAACGGGGTGTTTTCCGCAAATTTCGCATGTTTTTGCCATAATTGTCTCCGGATAATTCTCTCAGGTATACATAAAAGATGAGTTAATATATATATTTCATTGTCAAATAATCAAGGCTCAAATCAATGATTTGCAGAGAATGGAATGATAGAGGGATTGAAACCACTGTATAACGCGGTGCTCAGGCCGTTTGCCCGTTGTATTGCAAAAACGGGGATTCACCCGAATGCTCTTACCGTGTTCGGTGTACTGCTGTTTGGAATCGGCGGCTGGCTCACGGTGCTGGGCTTCTGGCGATGGGCTTTGCTGGTCGGGACCATCGGTGCCTGTATGGACGGTCTTGACGGGGTGGTTGCACGTGAAGCGGATAAAAGGAGTTTTTTTGGAGCTGTGCTTGATTCTGTCTGTGACCGGTTCACAGAGATAATCTGGCTGGGAAGTCTTGCTTTGTATTATGTCAATAATCCACGATTTGACGGTCTCAATATCCTGCTTGCCTTTGCGGCCCTTACCGGTTCTTTCATGGTCAGCTATGTCAAAGCCCGGGCCGAAGGCGCGGGTATTGTATGCGATAAAGGCCTTATGCAGCGGCCGGAGCGGCTTATTGTCCTGGCGGTATTTCAGTTCATCGGCCCTGAAATTATGTCCTGGGGACTGGGGATAGTTGCAGGCTTAACCTATCTTACCGTGTTTCAGAGAATATTTATCGTATGGCGGAACTATAAAAAGAAAGCTGCCGATAGCCATTCATAGAAAATCTCCTTATGAACTGTTCAGCGTATTATACCCGGCTTTATACGGTCCATATTTCCCGTTAATAATCTGCATTTAAATCGTAATCGTATGATTATTTACTGTATATTACTATATGAAACGTAATTTGAATAACCGTCTGGATTGTTTATCCTTATGTTCATTTATCCGGGGGAGAGGTATGCAGAATAAAAGCACATGGTGCACCCTTACAATGGCTTTAATGTTGGTAGTTAGCAGAAGTATTGTTGGTGACAATGTGGCACCTTCGCAGAGTCCGCCAAACGATATCCCCGTATTTAATGTCCCCCAGTTTCTGGTTTTCGGTTTTGATGACCAGGATGAACTCTCCGGCATGCAGGCTGTAATTGGCATTTTCAAGCAACGAAAAAATCCTCAGGGACTTGGCCAGAAAGAGACTTTTGACGGCACCCCTCTTCGTTGCGCCTTTTATACTGCAGGTCAGTATCTGGACTATACCACAATAAAAAATCTTCACTACCAGGCACTTTCCGACGGCTTTGAAATTGGAAACCACACCTACTCGCATACAACCGGATTCAATACAAGTCAATCTACCTGGGAAAATGAAATGGAGCAGTGCAATAGTATGCTTGCGTCTGCCGGTATTCCGGAAGAAAGTATCGTCGGTTTCAGAACACCATTTCTGGAATATAATAATGCGACCTTCAAAGCAATGACTTCACTTGGTTTTCTTTATGATTGTTCAATTGAAGAAGGTTTTGAAAAGGATCAGACTGCGGGATCCTATTTCTGGCCTCACACTCTGGATAACGGCAGTCCGGGTAATAAAGCTATGATCGAATTGAACCAGCCCTATGAATTAATAAAAAGTTACCCCGGAATATGGGAGATTGCCTGTTATGATTTGATTTTACCCCACGATTCCATTTGTGAGAACTATGGTATTTCTAGAGGGTTGCGTGCGCGAACCTGTAATACCATCGATTATTTTGATACAACCACGGGGAAACTGACCGGCCTGGACTACAATCTTATTGAGGAAGCGGAGGTTAGTGCAGATGAATTCCTGGGAATTCTTAAATACACACTGGATCTAAATTATGAAGGCAATCGTGCACCCATGACATTTGGGGCACATTCGAGATACTATTCAAATACAACCTGGGCCCGGCAACTGGAAGATTTTATTGATTATGCCTTATCATATCCTGATGTTCGCATCGTTAGACCGGTCGATCTTATTAGTTGGATGAGAGATCCCACACCGTTGGATACCGGCGTGACGGGGATAACGGATGATTTACACCGGAAATATTCAACAGATGCCTTTCGGATAAACGTGTTACCGCATCGCAGTATTCAGATCAGTGGTTACAATGACGGGACCGTTACTGCGGCTCTGTTTGCCCTGAATGGTAAGAAAATTCCTTCTGTATGCAGAGGTTTTTCACATGGCAAGACCCGTGGCCTCGTACTGACGGCATCATCAGTAAGTGCCGGGGTTGTTATCGTATCGGTTAAAAACAGGCGAATGACATATTACCGAAAAGTACAGTTACGTGACGGATTTTAGTTTTAATGGTACTGTTTCAATACGTGAGAATGGTGGATTTCTGTAGCACTGCACCATTTTACCAACTCTGAGGGATTCAGGGAAGAATCGGTACAGAATTGTTGGATCATTTTACCGGTCGGATTCCAGAACCCGGTCAGCATGACAACGGGACGATTGTTTCTTGCTTGTAAACCAGTCGTGAGTAGTGCAATACCAAAAATTATAGCTGCTGATTTTATTGTATTAATCATTGCATTTGCTCACGTTAATTTTAAACGGAATGCTCACGTGAAAAATAAATTATAGAAATTGCCCCATGGTTAGTATAGCGACGACAATGAGCATACGTTGTTTTATTTCACATTACCCGCGGTCAGATTCCTGTCGCTTACATCCTCTCAGGAATCTCGATACCCAGTAAACCCAGCAGCAGTTCAAGTTCTTTGAGGCAGAGATGTGAAAGGGCAAGCCACGAACCCTGTTTCTTCTTGTTTTGTTCGCTCAGGATATGACAGTCCTTATAGAATCGGTTGAATTCCTGGGCGAGATTGTATGCGAAGTCGCACAGGTAGTTTGGGGCGTAATTTTCAGCAGCGCTTGAAAGAATGTCGGGCAATTGACTTAAGAGGAGCATCAAATTCCGTTCGGCATCGGTTGGCGCCAGAATTGTTCCCTCGGCGACATTAGCCTCAGCAGCTTTCCTGAGAATAGATTTGATCCGTACGGCGGTATAAAGGAGGTACGGCCCTGTTTTCCCTTCAAAGCGGGTAAATTTTTCGATATCGAAAACATAATTTGATAAGCGGTGATTCATCAAGTCGGCAAATTTGAGCGCTGCGATACTTACTTTTTTCGCAATTGTCGCATGCTCTTCGTCACCAAGATCCTGCGCGATACCAGCTTCAGCCATGCGTTTTTCAGCCTGTTGCGTGACCTGGTTAATAAGGTCGCTCAGCTTCATAACTCCGCCGGCGCGGGTTTTAAACGGTTTGCCGTCCGATCCGTTCACGGTCCCGAATCCGATGTGTTCGAGAACCACCTCGGGGCGGACAATACCGGTTTTGCGAACCGCACGGAAAACCTGCTCGAAATGAAGACTCTGACGCTGATCCACTACATAGAGAATGGTGTCAGCTTTAAATGTTTTTATTCTATAATCAATGGTTGCAATATCCGATGTTGCATAGAGATAACCGCCGCCTGACTTAACCAGCATAACCGGCGGTATTTCCCTGGTATCCCGTGCATCACTGACCGGAATTACAAGAGCCCCTTCACTGACCTTGGTGTGTCCCTCTGATTTCAACTGCTCGATAATGATGTTCATATGCTCCGTGTAGAAACTTTCCCCCAGCCAGTGATCAAAAGTTATGCCGAGGCTGTCAAAATCTTTCTTGAGCGTTTCCAGTGAGAGGTTTACAAAATGCTTCCAGAGCGCCACGTATCCCCGCCGTCCTTTCTGCAGTTCATCTGTAGCGGCAATAGCTTCAGCCATGGCATTCTCGTTATTTTTACACCGGGCGCTGGCGACCGGATACATCTCTTCAAGATCCTCAATTGATAGAGGAGGGGCTTCGGGATACGGCCCGCCCATTGCCGGATCAAAATAGATAAGATTCGGTTTCCGTTTCTTCAGTTCACAGATAAGCATGCCCATCTGTGTGCCCCAGTCACCGACATGGTTGTCGCTGATGACTGTATTGCCCATAAAGGAAAAGAGTCGCTGGAGTGCGGCACCAATAATAGCCGATCGAAGGTGGCCGACATGCATCGGTTTTGCGATATTTGGTGAGCCGAAATCAATAACGATTGTATGTGATTGCTCTTCTTTCGGACATCCCAGGCGCGGATCGTCATTCAGAGAATTGATATACACCGCGATAAAAGAGTCTTTTACCGTTATATTAATAAAACCAGGCCCTGCAATAGAGAGCGTATCCAGTATCGGGTTATGCGCAAGACGTGTAATGATTTGCTGTGCAATTTCACGGGGATTCTTCTTTACCGCTTTGGCAACAGCCAGGGCTCCGTTGCATTGAAACTGTCCGAGGTCGGGACGCTGCGACTCGACTACCTGTCCGAAAGTACGATCATAACCGCATTGCTCAAATGTATCGGAAAACAGGTCCGTCAGTTTTGCTTTCAGTGAACTCATTTATAACAATACTCTATATTAGCGTTAAGATGTAAATGATGTGTAAAATAAATCAGGACAAAAGCAGCCTGGCGGAATAAATGTGGTGAGTATACCGAGCAGTCATTTGAATTAACGGCATTGACGATTATTTGTAAAGAAATGAGAGCCGGTGAGGAGAAATATTCCCACCGGACATGCATCGTGAAGTATTATTTTACTTTAAACATCCTGATTGACTTAGAGAAATCTCCACCGGTTAAACGGGCGATATACATACCGCTCGGTAAGAATCGACCGCTGTTACTCTTGCCGTCCCATACCCTGCGGTGATGGCCGATCTTTGCATATCCCGATAATATAGTGGCAACCAGCCGACCGGAGACGTTATACACATTTAATGCTATCTTTCGGTAGTCATTTTCGGATTTTGAGCCGTCCTTGTTCCATCGGTACGGCACGGTAAACTCCAATGTGGTCGAACGAATGAACGGGTTGGGATAATTCGGCCGCAGTCTGAATTTGCCAGTGAACAGGGCTACATCAGCCGGATTGGCGGTTGCTATGATATAGCCGTATCGTGTTTCCGAATGCGGTGCAATTTCAATGGTGTTGTTCATACGGAGATTTATCAGCTTTTCATTGTCCAGCCAGAACACACTCACCTGCTCAGGTACGGACGAAAGGCTGGATACGGTAACCACCATCGATTGAGCAGCAGGTGAGATACCCACCTTCCATTCTATTTTTTCCTCCGGGACCACAGAAGAATAATGGTACAACTTGGCACACTTTTCCCGTCCATTCACGAAATAGAGATGCGGGTAATCGAAGGCCGGGGGCGGTTCGGCACTGGTATTTTTCAGTATTGTATTCAGTTCTTTCGGCAGTGTACCGATGAAGTTAACCGGATCGGAGCTTGTTTCTCCAGTCAGGGAAACCTTCAACTCCCATCCTATACTCTGTCGCAGCCTGCTCGGCTCCCGTTTTGTTGCTATTGCGGGAATATGTGAGATGGAAAGGGTCTTCGCAATGTCGGATTTAATCCAGTACGCTTTCCACGGTTTGATAGTCTTCGCTTCAATATATTTGTTTTCACCCGCTATCCACTCCCATGCTGTATACGTATTGCCAAGCCATAGTGGAGCTACTTCATAGGGGAATGGGGAGGATATCTGGTTCCAGCCCTCGTTTACCTTTATAGAAATATTATTCTTCTTGGGGATTAAATTATTAAAAGCTTTTTCAGACATTTTTAATGGGATTGATTCAGATGAGTAAATCCAGACACCCCGGGTTGGCGTTACCTTTTCCCTTGGCTGATAGTAGGAGTACAATTTGGTAGAGTCCGCTGTTTCATCCCATGCATACATTTCAAGTATACCGGTAGTGGATGTGGTCGTAAGACCAGTGATTGAGTCAAGTCCGCACACGCCAACCATCTGCCACATGTGGGGTTTTACATACATTGAGTTTGTAAAATTTTTATAGGTAATTTCAGTGAAATAGGCACTGAGCGGGATATGAGCCGGGAGTGCTTCGCCCATATTCCCTTTGGCATTTACACCAAAAGCAACATACATATATTTTACAAAAGGGATTGCTGTCGTATCGACAAAGAAGGTGTCGGTGTCGGCAACATTGAATGAATCGACCAGCGACATAATTGAGTCTTCGTCAATCGGTTTCCAGTGTGAACTGTCTTCAGAAAGCTCAAATAAATCCTCAGTTGCATTTTTAAGGCGGAAAATTACATAACGCTCGACCTTGTCTTCCGGTGGTGAGGGCGACCAGCTCATCCGGATACTTGATAAACCAGCCGGCTTGAGTTTAATATTTTTAAGATAAGATGGTCCATCCCACGGATCGTCAGAGCCAATAGGGTCTACTAATAGAAACATGGTTAATGGCTTAAAGCTTGAGGTGGAAAATTCATAGGGGAGGGCCATTTCATCTTTACCTACCGCACTGTCATTTGTTACCCACCATTGATCAGGATATCCGTCTGCCCATACCTCAAGATAATATTGCTGTCCGCTTACCAGACCGGGTATATAAAACCGGTTGTTCCGTAAATCGAAGCTTTCCGATACCTGAAGCAATTCATCGCTATCTTTAATAAACACTCTTATATTATAATTTTTCTCCCAGGTATTGGTTATTGAGTTCCAGCCGAAATCCTCACCTTTCTCACTTTTTATCGTACCGAACAGGATATACCCGCCGGTCTCGAAAGAAATATCAAGGTTCTTTTGCTGGTATGGCTCAATTAACAGAGGTTGCGTGCTCTGAAATGTAAGGGCATTATCAATAAATTTCCATTTGAGAAACGGTATGAAATTCTTATTAATGTCTATCGAGTCATGGTCGATCCATGCATTCGGACTGATTGCCATGCGCCACTTACCTTCCGGTATAACCTCTGTCATGTAGGTATTGGAAGAGTCATTTTCCTTATGAATTCCGATATAACGGTGCTCGAATTCGTCAAAGATAGTGTCATTAACCTGATTGAAATCTTCAGGATAGATAAAAAGTCTTCCCAGATTCCAGCCGTCCAGGTAGTTTACATTTGGTATCGAGTATTTTCCAGTCAGGTTGCCGCCGGCTTTCATAAGTATATATTTGGAAAGCTGGAAATCCTGTGGATAGGTGATCTCTATGTCCTCCTCATTGTAACCAACCTGGTAGTAAATATTTTCTTCATCCCAGGAGCCGATATGCCACCTTCCATTGGGAAGGCCCCGCATAATAAAGAAGCCATTTACATCAGTCTTAGACTCATGATGAAAACTGTAATTCTCTGCATTATCGCTCATACAATTATAGGCATCAACCCTGATTTTACCAATACCCTCATTCGTGGTAGCATTTTTCACCCAGCCACTTAGAGAGGAACCCTTTTCAAGCATAAACTCCAGTTGATAGGTGTCATTATAATTCTGGATAGGAATTCTCTTGGCTTCTTTAAAATTGGATGTGTTGGGATAAAAAGCCGGAGTATAATTTTCGTTTTCCGTAAAGGCAAAAATGACATATTCACCCGGCCGGACATTGTATATCTCATAGTTACCATTCGCATCAGTTTTTGCAGAATATTCAGACCAGGGGTTAGGGATATTAAACCAGGGATCCCACATCATATCATCGACACGATGTACTGCAACCTCGGCGTTACCCAGTGGTTCACCCATTCTGTTTTTAACGCTGCCATAAAAATTGGCCACAGCATTAGTATCCTCAGGGTGCATGGTAAGAGGAATATAGAAATCCTTGGTCTCATTTTCCGATAAGTAAAAATTAAAGAAATCTCCTACCGTATTCCCATCAGGATTATAGAATTGTGAAGGATAATTGTTAATAGCCAGAAAAATCGAATAATTGCCTGTTGGTAAATTATAAAATTCGATGGGCATGGACATGGACGGATCGATGTTTTTACTTTCAACATATCCCCAGTCTGCATATAAAGTAATATCACCGTATGGTTGAATAATATTGTTGGTACTGTCCTGCAGGGTGATCTTTATCATCGCGTTAAACGTTGTGTCGTTTATAGTGTCCGGATTCTGTGAGAGCCACATTTCTCCAGTCATCCAGGTATCAAAGGGATATACTTCCAAAGAAAAATTGGGATTTTTAGTTGTTATATTATTGTTGCCGAGCCACTGTTCCGGATATCCGGTATTGCTGCCGGGAATGAAATGGAGGTAGTGTGGATGACCGGCAGGTACCTGGTAAAGAATAAAATTTCCTTCAATGTCAGTTACTGTCTCTGCAACCGGATTCAATTCACTGACTGTTGTTACCACGACCTTTACATTAGGAAAGGGCGTGCCGTCTTCCGTGCGCAGAACCCCATCAATTGCACCATGGTAGGTATTAACAGGAATACTGTTGTCTATAGGAGCTTGTTCAAGTTCGATAAGTACACTGAAAATAAAATTCTCTTCAAGTTTGATTGGGTACAACGGTGGATTTTTGGTATTTGCTTCCTGTCCCCAGTATTGAGGAGGGTATAGGGAGGAATTTGTGTTTTCTACCAAAACCATATATTCATATACTAAAGGAAGATCATAAAAATAAAATTGACCCTGAGGACCAGTTTGTGTAATTTTTAATTTATCGGTTGTTTTAAATTGCATAACACTAATTGTTACATTTGGCATAGGAACACCATTTTCATCAATAATCATACCCTTTACAGTAGGAAGTGATTGCGCGTTCAAATGAGAGAAGTTGGTACCAATGATGCATAACAGGAAAACGGCAAGACAGGTAATTTCTCTTGTACCTTTCTGAAGAACTTTCATACTTCCTCCCTCTAATGGGAAATAGATGTTGTTTCAATTTTTATTTTAACTTAATTATATCCTGAAATGGCCTTTTATTCTGTGACTGGAGTCACATACGGTGCATTTAGGGCAATTCTTATAATTAAGGTATTACTTCCTGATTATATAGTGGACATCTGGAGGTTTCAAGTATAAAAGTGGGGTATTAATGCCATCTATTATAGAAATGTATATAGCTTATATTCTGTAACTATAATAAAAGCAGACGGTTGCAGGATGTCTTCCAATGAGGGAAAAGGGGATAAAGAGTCTTTCTTTATCCCCCTGGTAGTTACTATTAAAGAATTTTGAAATATCTGCTATCTAATTCTCGGGAATTTGTTCAATTTTATTTTTCCAGGGTTTGCTGCTGAAAATGAGTGCGAGAATAAATGTTGCCAGCAGCCACCCGACACCGAGAATGAGAAGCCATTTTACAGGGTATCCTTCATATGGCTTGGTAAATTCCTCAATAAGGCTGAAAATAATGGCAACACCCAGAGCAAGCGGTGTGATAAATTTAATACAATATTTCCATAATTTAAGAAGGGTCATAAACATCTTTTTGTTTCCGCCGTCAGGTATATTCGATTCCATGTGATCTTTGAGCAGGTCGGTTTTGAATAGCCATCCGATAATTATTGCCTCGACTACGCCGACCGTGATCAATCCGTACTGGTTAATGAAATGATCGACAATATCGAGCATCTGTAAACCGCAGTTTTTTGCAGTAAAAATCATGGAACCGACAAATCCTACAAGACATACTGTATTGATGGTTTTATGCCGTGGTATATTGAATTTATCTATCATCGCGGATGAAAATGCCTCAATAATTGAAATTGAGGATGAAACACCGGCAATACACAGTAAAAAGAAGAAAAGTACGCCGAAAAGTGTGCCAAACGGAAGAAGTGATATTGCTTTGGGATACGCAACAAAAGCAAGCCCGATGCTGCTTTGCACTACATCCTGGATAGCCGCACCCTGCTGTGTCGCCATATACCCCAGAATACTGAACACACCGAAACCGGCAAAAACTTCATAGCCGCTGTTTGAAAAACCAATTATAAGACTGTTTTTGAAAATATTCGTTTTTTTAGGAAGATATGAGGCATAGGCAATCATAATACCGAATCCCAGGGATAACGAAAAGAATATCTGGCCGAATGCTGCAATCCAGACCTTTACATCAGTAATTTTAGTGAAATCAGGCTTGACATAATGAGATATTCCCGTTTTTGCTCCTGGAAGAAAAAGCGACCATACAATAATAATTATTGTGATAATAAACAACAGCGGCATCATGATTTTAACAGCTTTTTCAATACCTTTTTCAATACCGCGATAGGTAATAAGCCAGTTTACCAGCCAAATTACCGCGATGGCTGCTATAACCACCCAGCTTATACCATTAAAAGAGAGTGGTTCACCTCCCATACCGAGGAATTTTCCGAAAAAGAAACCATTCGGATCGGTACCCCAGGCCTTGGTGAGTGAAAACACAATAAAATTGGCACACCAGCCGATAATAACGATATAATACATCTCGATACCAAACATGACGAAAGTAACAGCCCACCAGCCGAGCCACTCGAATTTTTTACTTATTATCCTGAAGGCCTTAGGCGCCGAACTGCGCAATTTATTTCCCAATGACAGTTCAAGCATCAGAATAGGTATTCCGACGGTTACCAGTGCCAGCACATAGGGAATTAAAAATGCTCCCCCGCCGCTTTTATAGGCAACATAGGGAAATCGCCAGATATTTCCCAATCCGATAGCCGATCCTATGGCGGCAAGCAGAAATCCAACATTAGAGCCCCATTGCCCTCTGTTTTCCATGGCATATCCTCCTCTTTTTCAAAATTGATTTTTGAAATGTAAAGGTAATCGTTGATTAAAAAACGCTTAACATTAAAAAATTCATAATATGGAATATAGTATTTTGCCAATTTTTGATGCATAACTTTATTGGAATTAAGTGGCTTAATGAGGCGTGTGAAGGAAAAAAGAGCTGCTGCAATAGACGATATTTGTTATCTTGAATCTTTAGGAATCCAATACTGACGCCGGCAATGATTTGATGAATCGCACAGTATTATTATCGACGGACACCCGCGTTCTATCTTGCATTATCAATAAAGAAAAAAGATTTTAAACATGCAAGGCAGAACTTGTGTGGCAGTGGTTGATGATTGAACAGTAAATTTTGGGTGTCATCCGTGGATAAAGGGGCTGTTAAAGATAAAGAACTGCTGTAACGGTTAAGTCTTTTTTCTCCGAACCGCAACGTATTTATAACTCCTGTATCCACAGCGGCCGGTGTCCATCATACAGACCTTCTTCATAATTGATCAAGATCACTTCAGTTTTTTTACCGTGGTCAATATTTATTATAAGCCTGTCAATAGTTTCGCGGGTAATAAACAGTCCTTTTCCATGACTGTCCCGCAGCCCCAGAGAGAGACCATCTTCCCCTTTAGTCATATTCCGTTCCAGCCAGAACAGTATGTCCTCTTTTTTCAGACGGCCTTTCTGATCAGTAACTGCAACACCGGATTTTTCGTTATCGCACGCCCAGCTGACAAGTACCTCCTCACCGTCATTCAGGGTTGTTTCAAATTCCCACAGGTGCTTCTTGTCGCCTTCCTCATTTTTTGCCCCATAGAAAAAGGCATTAATAGTAATTTCACTTAGGGCCTGTCTGAATTTCCGCTTATGATAATCACTCTTCATAAATTCAATTACCTCGTGATTGACCCGCTCCAGATCCTTGCTCTTTTTTAAATAGGTCTGATGAATTCTTCCCTGCACATACAGTCCCAGGCCGAAAATCTCACCGGTAAGAATATTATTGAGAAAGATACGTATTTCATCGAAATTAAATGGTGCTGTTTTGGTTATAATATTGCCGATATTGTAATTTTTTGCCATGTTAATGTAATCGCGGACATCATATGCCGTAATTAACACTCTTTTCAGGGAAGGATACAGCTCGGCCGCCTTGTCAAGTAATTCAAAACCTTTCATACCCGGCATATTTATATCTGACACAATAAGATCAAAATTATCCTGCTCAAGGATATGTAAAGCTTCCTTGCCGTTCGTTGCAGTTTTCACCGCATACCCTTCATCCTCGATAAATTCAGTCATGATATCAAGGAAGTCAGCTTCATCATCGACGAGCAATATTTTTGCTGTCATACGATCGTTCCTTTTCACTGGGAAGTTCAACAAAAAAAGAGGTGTCACCGGGATGCGATTGACACCAAATTCTACCATTGCTTTCCTGAACAATTTTATAAACAATAGCCAGACCGAGACCAGTTCCCTTTCCCGGTTCTTTTGTCGTGAAAAACGGGTCAAAAATTTTTGCCCGAATTTTTTCACTCATTCCAGGGCCGGAGTCATTTATTTCGATTCGTGTCGAGTAGGGAGATTCGAGTGATGTCCGTATTGTCAGAGTACCGTTCCCCTCCATAGCGTCAGCCGCATTAGTTATTAAATTTAAAAATATCTGAACAAACCGGGAACGGTCACCGTACGCCATAAGATCTTTATCGTACTCTTTTTCTACGCTAATATTATCAAAAGTATTCTGATAATCCACATAGGTAAGCGTTTCATCAAGGATTTCAGCAATTTTATGATACCCGGCATTCGTTGCTGTGTTACGGGTAAAATTCAGCAAACTGTTTACAATAGAAGCACATCGTGACGCCTGCGTTTGAATTGAGGTGAAACTTTTTTTCAACCATTCCGGTTCATATGTTTTCTTGGTAAGGGCCCGCTGGATACGTGCGCTGATTATGGCAAGAGGGTTGCGCAGTTCATGGGCAATACCTGAAAGCATTGTTCCCACCGTTGCCAGTTTTTCCGAACGATAGAGCAGTACATTCATACTTTCCTGTTCAGTAATATCATTAATAAGCATTAAAATTCCGTTAGGCTGGTTATGATAATTCAACATACGGTAACAGTACACCTCGTAATAGGTATCCGCTATCTTACATTTTTTTACATAAGGACGTGTATCTTCAGCATTCATCTCATGCATGACATTTTCAACGAGTTCACTCATTTCTTGGGGTAAGAGTGCTTTATACGAAGAGCCGATAATATCGGTGCTTACATTTTTAAGTACCTGTTTGACAGGTTCATTTGCCACAATGGTCGAGCCGTTTATATCGAAGATGATAAGGCCTGCGGTAATGGAGGCAATAATATTAGCGTTTACCTCACGCTCGTGATTCAGAATCTGTTCACGCAGTGAAATTTCTTTCTCCAGCGACTTCTGCATTAAAAATTTTTCCTGAAGCGTGGTAAGGTGGTCGTTTAATTTCGCATTGATGAAAAACCGGTCTATGCGTTGATAAATTGTCTCATGTTCTATTTCAAAATCGTAGAGTATATCAAGGGAGCTGTTTTGCAGCTTTTTAATCAGTGTGGCGGGAATGGATGTGGTATCGGTAAACAGCAGGGCAACGGGAGTGCTGTTGTTCACAAAATAGAGATGTTCGAGTACCGCATGATTAATTTCTTTAAGCAATTCACCGCGAATCAACATAATATCAAAAGGGACAGTTATATTCAATACTGCATCAATGTCGTCTACTGAAATTAGGGAATACCCGTGTTCTTCAAGCGATCGGGTAAACGCTTTGTTTTCGATGCCTGCGGTGACAATTGTTCCGATATGCATAAGATTCTGTTACTGGATTACCGGTGTACAGTATATGATACTTACGGCTACTATAGTATACGATTCCGTCACTGGTTTGGCAATGTAATGCTGTGGAAGGAATGACACTTGACAAGAGGTTCTATGCCGTCCCGGCCGGCTGCGATTTTTATTTCCCGAGTAACTTGTTCAGCTGAAACATTCGAATGATATCGTTAAATGTAATGAATACGAACAGGGTAATAAAGAAGGCTATGGCAATGCGATTGAGAAGCATCTGGGTTTTTACCGACAGTGGTTTCCGTCTGAAAGCCTCTATCAGCAGGAAAAAGAGTACACCGCCGTCCGTGATAATGAGCGGAAAGAGATTCAGAATGCCGAGATTAATTCCAATAAGAGCCATGAAATCGAGTAGACCCATAAGTCCACCGAACGCTACCATACCGGAAATCTGGACGATACCCACCGGTCCGGCAATACCTTGCGGTGTTGTCGGGTGGGTAAAAATTTTATAGAGTATCTTCGGTAGTTTTGGTAATATCCTGAAAATCATGGTCGTATAATCCCAGGTTTTTTCCAGGGTTTTGGGAATTGCATGTATCGGCGAATATTGAATGGTGCGCGTTGGAGCCGGAGCAATACCCACACCGAGCATGTATCTTTTCTCTGCGGGATCATATTTTGGTTTTACGGAGAGAACGATTATTGAATCTGCCCGGTTAATTACTATCTGCATATTACCGTAATACGGATTATAATTCGCAGTGAATGAAGAAAATTGATCCCAGGAATATATGGTTTCGTTATCAATTGCGATGATATGATCACCGGTCTTAATACCAAATTTTTCAGCTTGTGATCCGGCAAGGACAGTCCCGATTTTAGCCGGATAGGGTGGCTCCAATCCCAGGTAGGGAGCATTAACCAATTCTTTTGCATCAAATGATTTGGGTTTAACAGTAAATGTTTTTTCCTCACTCCGGCGGTGAACAGTAATAGTGTAAGATTCTTCCTGAAGAGTGAAGTTATGTTTAATATCTTCCCAGTTCCGGACAGGGGTGCCGTTTATGGCAATTATTGTATCGCCGGGTAAAAAACCTGCCTCAGATGCCGGGGTAAATTCCTTGACATTACCAACAAGGGCGGTATCAAGGTAAACAGGGTGAGGTACTCCTTTCATGAAAAATATCCATAATAAGAAGATTGAGAAGACGATGTTAAAAACCGGGCCTGCTATTGCTACAGACGCACGCTGCCAGATTGGTTTTGAGGTGAATTCATCGTCTGCACCCACTTGATTATCCTCAGGATGCTCACCTGCCATATGCACGTAACCACCGAATGGAATGGCGCTTATTCGATATTCGGTATCCCCATATTTTCTGGCGATGAGCGGTTTACCGAAGCCGATGGAAAAGGAAAGTACCCGTATGCCACAGGCTTTCGCAACAACAAAGTGTCCCAGCTCATGGATAAGAACAAGAATACCCAAAACAAATATACCGATTATTACTTGCAGGAGAAACATCATTACATTCAACTACCTTTATGTGAAAGTTATTTTTTTATTATTCCTTTTATTATACTATTACGGGTTTCGGCATCGATTTCTTCAATCAATGCAACGCTATCCGCCGTGCGGGGAGAATGCAAGTTCAGTGCACGCTCGATTATTTCGGCAATACGGATAAACGGGATAGCGCCTTTTAGAAAATAGTGTACGGCAATTTCATTCGCTGCATTGAGAACCGTCGGTAGCGTGCCTCCCTTTTTGCCGGCTTCAATACACAGTTTTAAGCAGGGGAAGCGTGTGAAATCCAGTTCTGAAAAAGTTAACGAGCCAACAGCGCCAAGGTCAAGGCGCGTACTCTGTATCGGTAATCGTTTTGGATAACTGAGCGCATACTGAATAGGGAGTTCCATATCAGGAATACCACATTGTGCAATAACCGCTCCGTCATGGAAGGTGATCATGGAATGGACGATGGATTGTGGATGTATCAGTACCCGTATTTTATCAAAGGACAACCTGAAAAGATGATGCGCCTCGATAACCTCAAATCCTTTATTCATCAGGGTCGCAGAATCGACGGTAATCTTGTTTCCCATTGTCCAGGTCGGATGGTTCAATGCTTCCTGTGGTGTGATGCTCGGGAATTTTTCAATTGGTGTTTCCCGGAAGGGGCCTCCCGAGGCGGTAATGGTAATACTTTCCAGAGCAGCGTTATCCTCTCCGTTCAGGCACTGCAAAATCGCGCTATGCTCACTGTCAACCGGTATCAATTCGCCGGAGCCTTGAGCGAGTAAATTGGTAATGATATCGCCGCCGACGACCAGGCTTTCTTTGTTTGCCAGCGCTACCCGTTTATTACGCTCCAAAGCGGCAACGGTCGGTGCAAAACCCACGGAACCGACCAGTGCGTTCAGGAGGATATCGAATTCCGTTTCCCGTACCAGGTCAACAAGACCTTTGGTGCCTTCAAATATGTTTACCGAGGATGGAAGATGCGCGCGGGCTTTCTCCGCTGCGTCAGAAGAACATATACATACGGAAGAAACCGCAAATTCTTTTACCTGATTACCCAGTATTTCGCTGCGAGTGTTTGTTGATAGTCCGACCAACTGGAATGTGTCACTGAACCGCCGTATGCAGTTACAGGCATTGGTACCTATCGAGCCGGTTGAACCAAGAAGAAGAACTTTAATCATTTTATTACTATCTTGTCTATTATTGTTATGAACAGATGAACGACAGGAGCGGTAAAAAACAAGCTGTCGAATCTGTCAAGTATCCCGCCGTGACCGGGAATCATGTTTGAGGTGTCTTTTACCTGAAAGTACCGTTTTATCAATGAAACGAGCATATCCCCGATTTGTGCAAAGATACCGATAAGACCGCCCATAATTATGCCGAATATCAGATGATACGTGCTTCTGTCTGCAAAAAAGTACCATCCCAGCGAACATATGATAATGGCGGTTATCAATCCGGCAATGCCTCCCTCGATGGTTTTTTTTGGTGAAATTGAGCTGAAATGATGTTTTCCGAAAAAATTTCCTGCAAAAAATGCCGCAGAATCACAGAGAAATATTGCCGTCAGAACGGTGACAATGCCGAGTTGCGATAGCATGGTGTGGTTGAATTGCCGAGGGAATACCTTCTGAAACGGCAGACTGTAAAAATCAAGCATTGATAAGACTGCAATTGCCAGAAATATGGTGCCGCTGAACAGCAAACTTGCTCGTTTCCACCGTCCGGTGTGTTTTCCCCAGAGAAACGCCTCAAAAGCAATGAATATCAACAAAATATAGATATCATGCTGCATTCTTAAAAAATTGTCCGGAATAAAATAAGAGATAATCTGGAGTGCAAGCCAGATGTAGACCAGCCAGAAAGCGTTTTTCGGGTATAATTGTTTCAATAATTGTAAATATTCATAACAGGCAAGGAATGCTACAGTAATTGCAAGAAGGTGTCCCGGAAAAAGATCAACGTTATGGCGGCCGGATAATAGTGTTTTAACCGATTCCGGGAGTAAAGAAAAAAACGAGAAATTTGAATTTATTATCCACCATGCAAGAGGTATTGCCCAGAGTACGAAAAAGACCCGTTTCTTAAGGTTCGCAATATTCATTGAGTGTTTTTTACCTTTCCAAACCTTCTTTCCCGACGGTTAAAATCTTCGATTGCTTCAATAAGGCAGTTTTTATCAAAATCAGGCCACAGTGTGTCGGTGATATAGAGTTCAGAATATGCCACCTGCCATAAAAGAAAGTTACTGATTCGTTTTTCCCCACCAGTTCTGATAATGAGTTCCGGGTCCGGAAAAGGTGCTGTATAGAGATAATTCTTAAAAGATTTTTCAGTTAGGGTGTCAAGAAGTGATGGGTCTGAAATTACGTCGCGAGCGAATTTTTTTGCTCCGGTTACTATCTCATCACGTCCCCCATAACTCAACGCAAGTATAAGGTTAAGGCCGGTATTTACCCGGGTCTCCTTGATTCCCCGTTGTAGCTCGTCATAGGTTTTCGGCGGCAATTTGGAAAGATCCCCGACAGCATGCAGCTGAACATTTTTATCTTTCAACTCACGGATCTCTTTATGAATCATCTCAACAAGGAGTTCCATAAGAAAGTGTACCTCTTTTTCAGGGCGTCCCCAGTTTTCGGCGGAAAACACGTAAATGGTAAGAAACTCAATACCCAGTTCACCACATGCCTCTACAATATTATGAGTCGCCTCGGTACCCTTTCGGTGCCCCATTACCCGCGGCAAGCCTCTTTTCTTCGCCCAGCGGCCATTACCGTCCATTATTATGCCAATATGTCGTGGAATATTCATAACACGTGTAAACAGGTTTTCGCTGACTCTTTTTAAAACAGTTTATAGAGAGGTTAAAATATAAATAATACCATGTCAGGTATAAATAGACTCCTGACTGAAAAAATCGGTTGCTCACAAAAAACAAGGGCACTCCGCCGGTGCCCTGTAACTTTTTTTACTAATTCACCATCACTCAGTATTACTCTTGCATAATTTCTTTTTCTTTGATACCAAGATGCTCGTCAATTGTTTTAATAAAGGTATCAGTCAATTTTTGTATTTCATCCAGACTTTTTTTATGCTCGTCCCGGGTTATCTCTTTTTCTTTTTCGGCTTTTTTCAGTTTATCATTACTATCGCGGCGAATATTCCTGATGGCAATCTTACTGTCTTCACTACTTTTTTTACAGGTTTTATACAGATCTTTCCGCCGTTCCTCCGTTAACGATGGAATTGGTAAACGGATAAGATTCCCGTCGTTTTGAGGATTAAGACCGAGATCCGATGCCTGTATCGCTTTTTCGATTGGTCCCAGCATGTTCTTTTCCCATGGCTGGACGAGAATCAGGCGTGCTTCCGGTATGGTAATGGTCGCAACCTGGTTGACCGGCATTGGTGAACCGTAATATTCAACAGTAATACCTTCAAGTAATGACGGTGAAGCTCGGCCGGTTCGAATACGGGAAAGTTCCTTCTTGAAATTTTCTACTGTTTTCGACATTCTGTCCTTTGTTTCTGCATACACCGATTCTATCAGACTCATGGCTTATGCTCCCTTTTTAACAATGGAACCGACAGAGTGCCCTTCGATACATTTACGAAGGTTCCCTGCTTCGAGAAGTTTAAAAACTATTATTGAAACATTATTTTCCATACATAATGAAAAGGCTGTCGCGTCCATAACGCGAATATTCCTCTGGAGTGCTTCGCTATGGCTTAATAAAGTAATTTTGACTGCATCAGGATTGACCACGGGATCCGAATCGTAGATACCATCAACCTTCGTAGCTTTCAGAAGAATATCACAGCGGGTTTCAATACACCGCAATGCCGCAGCCGTGTCGGTAGTAAAATAGGGATTGCCCGTTCCCGCTGCGATAATCACAAGTCGTCCCTGATTCATGTGATTAATAGCCCGTTGCGGAAGGTAAAACTCAGCCGCTTTTTCTACTTTAATTGCCGAGAGAACCCGGGCCTCAATACCGATTTCACGAAGCGTTTCTTTAAAAAGAAGGGAGTTTATTATGGTGGCAAGCATCCCGACAGCATCACCTGTTGTTCTGTCTACACCCTTTGCAGCAGGTGATACACCTCTGAAAATATTACCGCCCCCGATTACCAGCGCAATTTGGACACCAGCCTGATGCACACTTTTTATTTCAGATGCTATCTGTTTAGCGACGTGGGCATCAATACCATATCCCTTGCTTCCGGCAAGAGCTTCACCGCTTATTTTAAGAAGTATTCTGTGATAATACGGCTCCACTATATAGTGCTCCCGGGGTGAGTCTTTAGTTACCTAATAAATAGTTCGACGTATGGGTAAAAAGCAATCCATTTCTGAGAATAATTGAGATTAATCAGAAACGGATGAAGACAATTGTTGCTTATTAGTCTTCTGAACCCAGTTCAAATCTGATAAAAGAGACAACCGAGATTACAGCGTCATGCTCTTTCTCAACCTGATTAATTCTTCCGGCAACCGAAATATCAGTGTCTTTGATAAACTCCTGCTCAAGCAAAACAACCTGAGTGAAATATTTATTAAGTTTTCCCTCAACAATTTTATCCCAGATTTTTTCCGGTTTTCCGGAGGATTGAACCTGCGAGAGGTAAATTTCCTTTTCCTTTGCAACTATATCCTCAGGTACCTTTTCACGGCTGACGGCGATAGGTTTTGAGGCGGCAACCTGCATGGCAAGATCCTTTCCCAGATCAGCAAAAGATTGCGTGTCGAGAAGTTCGCCTTTGTCACTGCTCAGTACGACGAGCACCCCGATTTTTCCATTTCCGTGGATATAGGAAAACAGGCGCTCCTTCGCAGAATCGATTTTTACAAGAGAGAAACGTCGAAAAGATATCTTTTCGCCGATTTTGGCAACGATTTCCAGTTCCTTGGCTTCAACGGATTGACCGTTGAAAACAGATGATTCCAGTGCCCGGGCAGCCGCCATATCGGCAGGTTTATTCTCAAGAAGAATCGTACCGAGATTTTCGACAAATTGAAGGAAATCTTCATTTCTGGCAACAAAGTCGGTTTCTGAGTTAACTTCATAAATGAGTGCATCAGAATCCTGTTTGATAATTTCCACTTTCCCTTCCTTCGCCGCTTTGCTCGCACGCTTTGCGGCTGTTGCCTGCCCCTGTTTGCGGAGATTGTCTATTGCTTTTTCCATGTCACCGTCGGTTTCTGTTAATGCCTTTTTACAGGTCATCATGCCAAGCCCTGTTGCTTCGCGAAGTTTCATAACCTGTGATGCAGTTATAGTCATGATACTACTCCTTGTTTCTTAATGTACTTTTCAGTTGATTTACCAAGTGTGAATAGATGAATCACTCTTTTGCACTTGTAACAACTTTCTTACGAACTACCCGACGTTTTTTATGACGTGCCGGTTTCTTTTCTTCACTTTCTTCTTCGAAATCATCCTCTTCACCTTCGGCACCCGGTTTTTCTTTGCTTACTGCTTTTGGAGTTTCCTTTTTAGATTCCTCGTGAATAAGCTCCGGAGGTATCTTGGAACTGGCTTCAATGATAGCATCAGCAATGGTTCGTGTAATAAGTTGTACTGATTTAATAGCGTCATCGTTGGCGGGGATAGGGTAATCTATGTTGTCCGGATCACAATTGGTATCGACGATTGCACCAATAGGCACCCGTAAACGTCTTGCCTCGTTTACGGCAATATGTTCTTTAATAGAATCTACAATGAACACAAGGGCGGGTGATTTTTTCATATTGCGAATACCATCAAGAACGGACAGTAATTTTTGCTTTTTCTTCATGATTTTAAGAATTTCCTTTTTAGGAAGCGCCTCCATAGTACCGTCCGTTTCCATACTTTCGATCTTTTCAAGCTTTCCTATACTTTGTCGAATGGTTTTAAAATTGGTAAGCATTCCGCCCAACCAGCGTTCCGTGACATATGGCATTTTGCAGCGGACAGCTTCTTCCTGAATACAGTCTTTGATCTGTTTTTTCGTACCGACAAAAAGAACTTTTCCACCCTTTTCAACTTCCTTTTTTACCCGGTCGATAAATTTGTCAATACAGGAAATTGTTTTGTTGAGGTCAATGATGTAGATGGCGTTACGGGGACAGAGAATGAAACGTTTCATTTTCGGATTCCAGCGTTTCGTCTGGTGACCGAAATGAGCGCCTGCTTCCAACAGACTCTTCAGTGTTACAGAAGACATAAAAGAACTCCTTGAATATGGGTTTTTCCCTCCGCCTGCGTTATTATAGGAAGTAATCCCTGTAGGAGACACCCACTCCCTACTGGTCAGGCGTGTGTTATTTATAAAGACTAATCTGTTTTAACGTTTTGAAAACTGGAATCGTTTCCGTGCACCGGCAAGACCGTATTTCTTACGCTCAACTTCACGGGAGTCTCGGGTAAGTAAGCCGTTCTTTCGTAAAACTTTTCGGTTGTCATCACTTATTTTAGCAAGCGCGCGGGAGACGCCTAAACGGATGGCTCCCGCCTGGCCACTTAATCCGCCACCTTTAACCCGTACCGTTAAATCGTACGAGTCACCAATCTGAAGAAGCTCAAACGGCTTTTCAATATCCATTGTCAGTGTATCACTTTTTATATGCTCCTTCAAAGTGTTACCGTTTATTATTCTTTTCCCTTTTCCCGGCTTAAGAATGACACTCGCAATAGCACTTTTCCTTTTACCTGTAGCAGAATAGACATTTTCCAAAACAACTTACTCCTTTATTACTGTATCTGATTACATGCGGCAGTGAGTTAAAACTCGATTATTTCGGGTTTCTGTGCACCATGAGGATGGCTTTCATCCCGATATACATGCAATTTTGATAATATTTTTCGGCCTAATACCGTTTTTGGCACCATTCCACGTACAGCATCAGCTACAACCTTTGTGGAATCAAGTGCCATCTGCTCTTTAAACGAGCGGACTTTTCCTCCACTTGGGTAACGGGAATGACGAAAATAGGTTTTAGTATTAGCTTTATTCCCGGATAGTCTGATTTTATCTGTGTTTGTTATAATGACGTAATCCCCATGATCCTGATTAGGTGAATATGCGGGTTTCCCTTTGCCTGAAAGAAGTAATGCTACCTTTGATGCCAGACGACCAAGGATCATGTTATTCGCATCAACGATGTACCATTTCCGCTCAATTGTTTTTGAATTAACCACAGCTGTTCTCATGAGATGCTTATCTCCCATAAAAATAAGGTAAAAAACGATGGAAGAATATACTATGTAAAAGGGGGAGGTGTCAATATGTATATTGTTACCTGTCTAAAATCGTTCTATTTATTAAAAAATTAGCTTTTTATACCTATTTTTCCATAATCATCTTTTCACCTCTTTTCC